>DASPJI010000518.1:0-17108 GCA_035628695.1 Thermoanaerobaculia bacterium
GCCCCAGGCCGGATGCCACCAGCGCACCAGCGCCTCGAAGCCGGTCAAGCGGCCGTCCGGCAGCGAGATGATCGGCTGGTACTGGACCCGGAAGCTCTGCTCCTGCACGGCGCGCCGCAGGTCGGTCTCGAGGCGCAGCCGGTCGAGGGCCGCGAGATGGAGCTCCTCGCTGAAGACCTCGTGCCGGGCCCGGCCGAGCGCCTTCGCCCGGTACATCGCGGCGTCGGCGTCGCGCAGGATCTCCTCCGGCCGCTCGTAGGCCGCCTTGCCGAAGGCGATGCCGATGCTGGAGCTGATGAAGATCTCGTTGCCGCCGAGCTGGATCGGCGCGGCCAGCCGCTCCTCCACCTGCTCCGTCAGCCGGTCGACGTCCGACAGGTCGCGGATGTCGTCGAGCAGGATCGCGAACTCGTCGCCGCCGAGCCGCGCGACGGTGTCGCCCGGCCGCACGCAGGCCTCCAGCCGGCGGGCGACGGTGACCAGCGTCTGGTCGCCGCTCAGGTGGCCGAGGCTGTCGTTGATCAGCTTGAAACGGTCCAAGTCGAAGAACAGCACCGCGAAGTGGTACGCCGGCCGCCGCTTCGCCCGTACCAGCGACAGCCCCAGCCGGTCGAGGAAGAGGGCGCGGTTGGCGAGGTCGGTCAGCGGGTCGTGGAAGGCGTCGTGGAAGAGCTGGTCCTCGGCCTTGCGGCGCTCCTGGACCTCCTGCTCCAGCGCCCGCGTCCGCTCGTGCACCCGCTCCTCCAGGCGCCGGTTCGAGTCGACCAGGAAATGGGAGACGTGGATGGCGACCAGGGTCATGACCAGGGTCGACAGCACGAAGAAGAGGACCGCCACCCGGTCGGTCAGCTCGGAGACCCGCTGCAGCTCCTGGCTCGCCCGTGCCACCCGCCGCCGCTCCTCCAGCTCCCATCGCGGCAGGAGCTCCGACACCTGGCGGCTCAGGGGGTCCGAGCGTAGCGACAGCTCGGCGATCGCCCTCCCGCTGTCCACGCCGAAGCTCTCGTAGGCCCGCGCCCAGGACGCGGTGAGCTCCCGGGCGTCCGCGGCGACCCGGTCGGCGAGCGGCGTGGAGCTGCCGGGGATCGCCCGCACCTGGGCGATCCCGGAGTGGATCCGGCGCAGGCGGGCGGCGAAGGCCTCCCGCGCCTCGTCGGTCACCGGCCCCTGCTCGCTGAGGAATCCTCCGGCCAAAAGCGCGACTTCCCGGCGGGCGTCTCCCAGATGCCGGCCGATGCCGTTGATCAGGAGCTGCCGCTCGACCGCGTTCTGCAGCTCCGCGAGGCTCTCGGCCCGCGAGCGCTCGCCCCAGAACCGCACTCCGATGTTGAGGAAGAAGAAGATCAGGATCGCCAGCAGGGCCCCGAGCAAGCGTCTCTGCATGGCCATCGGCACCGGTCAGCCCGAGGTCCTCAGCGGGTAACCGGCCTCGTCGGGGCGTTTGCCGTCGATCCGCAAGACCTTCACACCCCGGGGCACCCGGCTCAGCCGGATCAGGGCGATGGCGCCCGGGATCTCGCGGACGAGGCCCGCCGTGATCTCGGGAGAGCCGGTGATCTTGGGGGTGACCTGCGTGCCGTCGTCGAGCAGCTTGTTGAACCAGTGGTGCTGGTACTGGTCCTCGCTCCGGCGGCCCAGGATGTCGTTCAGGAGGACTTTCCGTTCCGGGGAGTCGCGTGGCGGGGTCAGCAGGGTGATCATCCGGTCGCTCACCCAGGCCCGGCGTTCACCCAGGAAGATCCGCCGCAGCTCGGGGAGGCTCAGGTCGTCGACCGCCACCCGCTCGTGAACGATGACCGCGATCGGCTCCTCGACTTTGGCCTTGCGGGCGCCGACCTCTGCCGGGAGGAGCCCGACGAGGACGGTGAGGAGCGCCACGCTCCAGCCGCAGGTAAGTCCGGTCCGCAGCATCGTTCGACCCAATCAAGCAAAGATCCACCAGATCCGGCCAGGGGGCCGGGCCCGACTACGTGTCCTTTAACGGTCCTGCAAGATCGGGGCCGCCAGCCCACCAGGGTGCCCGATGACAGGGGGCGCCGGTTCGGGCAGGATATCCGGCGATGCCGAAGCGAGAGCCCACCCCGCGCAGCGCCTTCGACGCGGCCTACTACCACCGGTTCTATGGCGATCCGCGTACGCGGGTGGCCGACCCGGAGAGCTGCGCGGCGCTGGCGGGCTTCGTCTTCTCCTATCTCCAGTACATGGGGGTTCCCGTCGAGCGGGTGCTGGATATCGGCTGCGGCGTCGGGCTGTGGCGGCAGGAGGTGCTCCGGCGTTACCCCGCGGCGCGCTACGTCGGCGTCGAGAAGAGCGACCACGCCTGCCGCGAGCACGGCTGGGAGAAGGGGTGCGTCACCGACTACCGGGCGGAGGAGCGTTTCGACCTGGTCATCTGCCAGGGGGTGCTGCCGTATCTCGACGACGCCGGGGCGGAGGCGGCGATCCGCAACCTCCCCAACCTCGTCCGGTCGGCCCTCTACCTCGAGGTCCTCACCCGGGAGGACTGGGAACGCAACTGCGACCAGCGGGTGACCGACGGCAGGGTCCACCTGCGGAGCGCCGCCTGGTACCGGGAGCGGCTGCGGCGCGACTTCCTGGCCTGCGGGGGCGGCCTCTTCCTGCGCAAGGGCACGCCGGTGGCGCTCTTCGAGCTGGAGTACCTGGCGTAGAATGTCGCGTCAGCCAAAGCGAGAGAGCTACAGCGAGTGAGCACCCCACGAGATCCCGAGACGGGAGGAGGCCCGCGCAGCCGGCGGCTGCCGGTCTGGCCCGTCGCCTTCGCCGTCTACCTCTTCCATGCCCTGCTCTTCGGGGGGTGGATCGTGGACGACGCGGGAATCTCGTTCGTCTATGCCCGCAACCTCGCCCAGGGCCATGGTCTGGTCTCCCAGCCGGGGCTGGCGCCGGTCGAAGGCTACTCGAACTTCCTCTGGGTGCTGCTGCTGACCCCGCCCCTGCTCCTGCACCTCTTCCACCCGGTCTGGACGCCCAAGCTGCTGAGCCTGGGTCTGGCGGCGGGCACCTTCTTCCTGCTCGACCGCTCCCTGACCCGCCTCTCCGGGGGGAGCCGCGGCCTCTCCTGGATGACGCTGCTGCTGCTCGCGGTGTGCACGCCATTCGTGATCTGGACGGTATCCGGGCTGGAGAACCCGCTCACCGTCTTCCTCGCCGTCGCGCTGTTCTGGATCCTGGTGACGGAGCGCCGGGAGGAGGCGCCGTTGCCTTCATCGGCGGGGCGCTGGGCGCTGCTGGCGGGAGCCGTGGCGGCCGGGCTCGCGATGACCCGGCCCGACGGGGTCGTCTATGCCGCCCTCTATCCGCTGCTCACTCCGCGATGGGGCAGGCAGAGCGTCCTGACATCCCTGCGGTCCGGCGCCGGCCGCGCCGCCCTCTCGATCGGCGTCTTCGCCCTGCTCTTCGGCGCCTTCCTGGGCTTCCGGGTGCTCTACTTCGGGGACCTCTACCCGAATACCTACTACGCCAAGGGCAGCCCTTCACCGGTGGCCCTGCTGCCGCTGCTGACCTTCCAGCCGCCGGCCGTGGCCAAGCTGTTCACCCTGATGTACGGCTTCGCCGGCACCTGGGGCGGGCTGCTGCTCGTGGCGCTCGGGGCCGCGACGGCGTTCCTCGCCGGCCGCCGGCGCTTCCATTGGGGACACGCCGCCCTGCTGGCCTTCTCCGGCCTGGCCGTGTTCGTCTACATCGTCCTCCCCCACGACTGGATGCCGGAGTATCGCTTCGCCACGCCGCTCTTCCCTTTCTTCTATTCCTACGTCGTGCTGCTGGCCGCGAGCCTGGGCGGGGAGCTCTTCGCCGAGCCCTCACGGCGGCACCTTGCGGCGCTGGCGGGCGGCATCCTGGCCGTGGGGCTCAGCCTGGTCTCCTTCGCCAGCCGTTCCGTTCTCTTCGCCGCGGCGCCCACCGTCCCCTTCGCCGAGACGGTGGAGGACTACGGCCTGCGCTACAACCGGTACGCCGACCTGCTGGGGGTGAGGGAGGGCTCGCTCCTGGTTCCCGACGTGGGCGGGACGCTCTGGGCCTCGCGCCTGCGGATCTACGACCTCGGGGCCCTGTGCGACCGCACCATCGCCCGGACTCGGGGCGTGGACCAGCAGGCCTTCTACGACTACGTCTTCGCGCAGGCGAGGCCGACGTTCATCCACAGCCACAACTACTGGACGGTGGTCTCGGCGCTGGAGCTGGACCCGCGCTTCCGGCGTGACTACGTGCCCATCTTCGAGTACGACGAGCCGCATGGCCGGCAGCGGCTCGGCCACGATTACCACTCCGGCGACTGGGTGCGGCGAGAGGTGGCTCAGGGGCGCGAGGCGGAGCTCCTGGCGATCGGCGCGGACCTCGAAGAGCAGTACCGGCGGCGCCTCGCCAGCCGGGCCCGGGAGGCCTCCGCGCCGGACGGCCCGCTGGATCCGCTCTCACCCCCTTGACGAGATCATGGGCGGCAACCTCTGGCTGGACCTGCTGGCGGCCCTCCTGCCCGCGTCCGAGCGGGGCGGCCTCATCCGCCGCGGCGCCGCCCCGGAGAGGTGGTCGCTGCTCCTCGGCCTGGTGGAGCTCTTCGTCGGCACTACGTGGCTCATCTCGAACGCCCTCGATTCGTTCCAGGGGATGTCCGACGCAACCGCCACCTATCTGATGGAACAGGTGGACCCGGCGCAGTTCGAGCAGGCCAAGGTGGTCATCACCTCGGGCGGCCCTCTCATCTGGCTGACCTGGGCGGTCCGGCCCACCACCTGGCTCCTCGCCAGCATCCCGGCCACGGGGGTGGCGCGCCTGGTGGCGTTCGCCGTCAGCCGCGAGACGGTGGGGGAGCCGCTGGTCTGGCTGGCCCTGCGGCCGTTCCAGGGGGCCGGCCATCTCCTCCGGCTCCTCCGCAAGCGCCTCCGTTTCGGCCCCGTGCGGCCCGACCGGATCGTGCTCGAGCCGGGCTATGACCTGGCGGTGCTGAGCTGCCGGCCGAAGCCCGACTGGAACGAGAGGGTGACGATCGAGATCGCCGGCCGTTTCTATTGGCTGCGGCACTGCGAGGAGAGGCAGGACGGGGGCTGGTGGGTCCATGCCCACTGCCTGGAGGAGGCCGGTCCGCACGAGGTCTTCCGCGGCCTCGTCCGCTACGAGCCACCCGCCACGGCCCGCCGGCTCCTGGCGCGCCGCTGACGCACCATCGCCGCCGCACTCACCCTCCTTCCATGCAGGCATTGCTAATGCTATGCTTCAAGAAAGGAGGATTCACCTCATGAAGAAGACGCTTCGCTGCTTTGCGTTGGCGGGAGTGATCGGTATGTCGGCCTGGCTGTCTTTCCCTGCCACGGCCCATGCCTTCATCTCCTGCGAGGAGTACGAGGACGAGCGCTTTTGCTATGACCCGAGCGGCACCCACTGGCTCTGTACGTGGGCCTCTACGGGGACTCCCGGGCTCTGCGTCTGCGATTTCGGCCGCTGGTTCTGCTGGTAAGAGGCGGTCTCACGCTCCCATGAACCGACGGGAGGCTCTCCGCAGCCTCCCGTCGCTCGCACCCCTCCCGCGGCCACCCGCCGATGAAGAGCCTTTGAGAGGACCCCCGCCTGGACTGGATGTAGGGGAGGGGCAGGCCTAATCTTGAACGATTCCAGAAAATCCGTCATGCTCCCCGCATGTCCACGGCCAAGACCCACGAGATCCTCCTGAGGGAGGCGGGGCTGCGGGTGACGCGGCCCCGGGTGGCCGTGCTCGACGCGGTGCGGCGGCACCCGCACACCGACACCGAGTCGATCATCGCGGCGGTCCGGGCCGATCTCGGCGAGGTCTCCCACCAGGCCGTGTACGACGTCCTGCGCGCCCTGACGACGGCGGGCCTGCTCCGGCGGATCCAGCCGGCGGGGACCCAGGCCCGGTACGAGGCGCGGGTGGGCGACAACCACCACCACGTCATCTGCCGGTCGTGCGGGGTCATCGCCGACGTCGACTGCGCGACGGGCGAGGCGCCGTGCCTGACCGCGTCCGACGACCACGGCTTCAGGATCGACGAGGCCGAGGTCATCTACTGGGGCCTTTGTCCCGACTGCAGCAAGGCTCCGTGAACCCAACAAGATTCAGTGAGACAGGAGAAGGATCGACCGTGAGCGTGTCCGAGAGCGAAAATCCAGCAATCCCAGCACCGACCCCGAAGGCGCACCGGCCGCGCAGCAACAAGGACTGGTGGCCGAACCAGCTCGACCTCAATGTCCTGCACCAGCACCACCCGCGGGGCAACCCGCTGGGCGACGGCTTCGACTACGCCGCGGCGTTCGCCGGCGTGGACGTCGAGGAGCTCAAGCGCGACATCATCCAGGTCATGACGACCTCGCAGGACTGGTGGCCCGCCGACTTCGGCCACTACGGCCCGCTGTTCATCCGGATGAGCTGGCACGCCGCCGGCACCTACCGCATCGAGGACGGCCGCGGCGGCGGCGGTGACGGCGCCCAGCGCTTCGCCCCCCTCAACAGCTGGCCCGACAACGCCAACCTCGACAAGGCCCGCCGTCTGCTCTGGCCGGTCAAGAAGAAGTACGGCCAGAGCGTCTCGTGGGCCGACCTGCTGGTCTTCGCCGGCAACTGCGCCATGGAGTCGATGGGCTTCAAGACCTTCGGCTTCGGCTTCGGCCGCGAGGACATCTGGGAGCCCGAGGAGATCTTCTGGGGCCCCGAGGACGCCTGGCTCGGCGACGAGCGCTACAGCGGCGACCGCGAGCTCGCCGGTGCGCTCGGCGCGGTCCAGATGGGGCTGATCTACGTCAACCCCGAGGGCCCCAACGGCAAGCCCGACCCGCTGGCCGCCGCGCGCGACATCCGCGAGACCTTCCGCCGGATGGCGATGAACGACGAGGAGACCGTCGCGCTGATCGCCGGTGGCCACTCCTTCGGCAAGACCCACGGCGCGGCCTCGGCCAAGCACGTCGGCCCCGAGCCGGAGGGCTGCCCCATCCACAGCATGGGGTTGGGCTGGAAGAACTCCTACCGCACCGGCAAGGGCCCGGACACCATCACCTCCGGCCTCGAGGTCACCTGGACCAAGACGCCGACGCAGTGGAGCAACAACTTCTTCGAGAACCTCTTCGCCCACGAGTGGGAGCTCGTGGAGAGCCCCGCGGGCGCCAAGCAGTGGGTGGCCAAGGACGGCGAGGAGATCATCCCCGACCCGTTCGACCCGGCGAAGAAGCACCGCCCGACCATGCTGACGACCGACCTCGCGCTCCGCATGGACCCGTCGTACGGGAAGATCTCGCGCCGCTTCCTGGAGAACCCGGACGAGTTCGCGCTCGCCTTCGCCAAGGCCTGGTACAAGCTGCTGCACCGTGACATGGGCCCGGTCTCCCGCTACCTCGGCCCCTGGGTCCCCGAGCCCCAGATCTGGCAGGACCCCGTACCGGCCGTCGACCACCCGCTGGTCGACGCGGCGGACGTCGCCGCGCTCAAGGAGAAGCTGCTCGCCTCCGGCCTGACCGTCCAGCAACTGGTGCTCACCGCCTGGGCCTCGGCCGCCAGCTTCCGCGGCACCGACATGCGCGGCGGCGCGAACGGCGCCCGTATCCGGCTGGCCCCGCAACGCGACTGGGAGGTCAACGAGCCGGCCGAGCTGGCCACGGTGCTCGCGACCCTCGAGGAGATCCGGGAGGAGTTCAACGGCACCCAGCCGGGCGGCAAGAAGATCTCGATGGCCGACCTGATCGTGCTCGGCGGCTGCGCCGGAGTGAAGAAGGCGGCGAAGGATGCCGGCTTCGACGTCGGCGTGCCGTTCACGCCGGGCCGCACCGACGCCACGCAGGAGCAGACGGACGCCGACTCCTTCACCGTCCTCGAGCCGCGGGCCGACGGGTTCCGCAACTACGTGCGCGCGGGCCAGTCGCTGTCGCCGGAGACGCTGCTGCTCGACCGGGCGAACATGCTCACCCTCTCCGCGCCGGAGATGACCGTCCTAGTCGGCGGCATGCGGGCGCTCGGCGCCAACACCGGCCGCACCCGTCATGGCGTCTTCACCGACCGTCCGGGCGTGCTGACCAACGACTTCTTCGTGAAGCTGCTGGAGCCGGGCACGGACTGGCAGGAGTCCGGGGAGGATCACGTCTACGTAGGGCGCGACCAGGCCACCGGCGAGACGAAGTGGACCGCCACCGCGGTCGACCTCATCTTCGGCACCAACTCCCAGCTCCGTGCCATCGCCGAGGTCTACGCCAGCGACGACGCGAAGAGGAAGTTCGTCGACGACTTCGTCGCCGCCTGGGTCAAGGTCATGGACCTCGACCGGTTCGACGTCCGCCGCTGACCCCCCTGCCCCAACCGCCATTCTGACCCGGGTCCTGCCGGACCCGGGTCAGAGCAGGCCGGCTCCTTCCCCCGCGCTGGCGCACCTTGTCTTCATGAGGTCTCTATAAGGAGGTTCGACCCTTGAAGAAAACGCTTCGCTGTCTCGGTCTGGCCGGTATCCTCGGGCTCACCCTCTGGGTGTCGCAGCCCCAGCCCGCTCACGCCCTTCCCGCCTGCGCGTTCCTCCAGCGGCAGCCCTGCTGGCCGCTGAACTCCAAGGTCGCCTGCAGTTGGGAGGAGGAGGGGCTCTCGGGTACCTGTCACTGCATGCTCCAGGGCTGGATCTGCGTGATCCAGTTCTCCTGAGGGTGCACGCCTCTGACACCTTCAGATTTCAAGGAGATTCCACTCATGAAGAAAACGCTTCGCTGTCTCGGTCTGGCCGGTATCCTCGGGCTCACCCTCTGGGTGTCGCAGCCCCAGCCGGCTCACGCCCTTCCCACCTGCGAGTCTCTCCAGTTTCAGGACTGCCGGCCCTTCAACTCGACGACCCCCTGCGTCTGGGCGTCCAGCGGGTCGCAGTCGACCTGCTGGTGCTATTTCCTGCGCGGCTGGATCTGCCTCCAGTCGCTGGACCAGACGTAGGCCGTCGCGCCAGGTGTCGCATCCAGCCCGGAGAGGTGGTCACAGGCTGTGACCACCTCTCCTCCTGAGCCCTGAAGGGAGGGGAGGAGCAGGACTACCGGAAGACGTCGGCGAGAGGCACGGTCATTCCTGGGAGGAGCGGCGTGGTGAGCGTTTCCCGGGCCGTGAGCTCCCCGGTGAGCTCGAAGGCCTCCTGTCGCAGCCTGTACACCCGCACGCGTTCGCGCCGCGGGTCGACCAGCCAGTACTCCCGTATGCCGAAGCGCTCGAACAGCTCCAGCTTGACCTCCTCGTCCACCTTGCGGGTGCCGTCGGACAGAATCTCGGCCACGAGGTCCGGGGCCCCCTGGATGTTCCTCTCCGTCAGGATGGCCGCCCGCTCCCTGGAGACGAAGACCAGATCGGGCTGGACGACGTCGTGCCGGGAGAGGAGGACATCGACGGGTGCCACATAGACTCGGCCGAGGCCGCGCTCCTTGACGAACGCCCGGAGCAGAGTCGCCAGGGCGAGGAGGACATCCTGATGTTTGAGGAAAGGCGCCGCCGACACCCAATGCTCTCCGTCGATGATCTCGTGCCGCAGCCCGTCCTCGGGGAAGAGGAGGTAGTCGTCATAGGTGAGCCGGACGGAGCGGTCGTGGAGAGCCATGGCGTGCCTCCTGTGGAGCCAACTCATGCTACCACGCCTCCCGGCGTTCCGCCCTCCGGCGCTTCGGACCTGAAGCCGGGAACATAGCACACCCATCCGAGAGAAACCGGCCCTCGAGAGAGGCCTGGAGGAAGGGCTCCTCCCCGAAGAGCTCATCCAAGTACAATTGATGAGGACTTGAGAGGCCCGGATCAAGGGGCCTCCGGGGAGGAATTCCAGTGCCTGCAGTTCCCTATCTTGAGATCCCTCAAGACGTGCTGGACTCGGCTCGTCTGACGATTGACCAGTTGCGGACGGAGCTGGGCGGTCCATCTCTACGAACAGGGACGTCTCTCGGTTGGCAAGGCCCATGAGCTGGCCGGTCTCTCCCTCTGGGAATTCCGCCAGATCCTGGGATCTCGCCGTATCGCTCCCCATCTCGACGCCGAGGACCTGGAGCAAGACCTCGAGACGCTACGTGAGCTTCGCGGCTGATGATCGTCGTCAGCAACACCTCTCCCCTGACAAACCTCGCCGCCATCCATCAGTTCGGGTTGCTGCAGAAGCTCTTCGGAGAAATCCGTATCGCCGAAGGCGTATGGCGAGAGCTCAACGCAGGAAGCCACCGCCACCCCGGCAGCCGGGAGGTCGAGAGAGCGGCGTGGATCCGCCGCCACGCGGTTGGCAACAAAGCCCTCGTGACGGCACTACGGCGAGACCTCGACTTGGGTGAAGCCGAAACGCTGGTGCTGGCTCTCGAGCTCAGGGCGAATCTGGTTCTCGTCGACGAGCAGGAAGGTCGCAACATGGCCTCCCAGCTCGGTCTCCGACCGGAGAGTTATCTCGCCGGAGATAAGCTTCAGCCGTGATCAGCGAAGCCTGGCGCGCTCGACACAAGCTTAGCGGGGCCATTCCAAGCTTATCCGGGCTGACTTAGCGTTACTTGACGCGGGGTAAGCTTGGCGGGCTCGAGCTGAGCTTATCTGGAACCAGCCAAGCTTAACGGAGTCGGGATAACGCTCTCCGCGGCGAGGTAAGCTTCGCGGATCTGAGATAAGCGTAGATCGGACGAGATAGCGTTATCTGGGCCAGGCTAAGCTCAGCGGGAGCCCGTTAAGCTTAGCTGGGGCGAGCTAACGCTATTTGAGGCGGGCTAAGCTTAGCGGGACCGACGGAAGCTTAGCTGAGCCCGGGCGGGGCGGCGCCGCCCACCCGGGCTCAGGACCGTTCAAGGCACCGAGACCGGGATCCTTGTGGTGATCGGCCGGTTGGCGTTGTCGAGTTGGATGCCGTTATGGCCGGTGCTGAACCGACCTTCGGCATTACTGACCGTCATCAGCCAGGCTTGCGCGTAAGGGTCCTGGTAGGGGGTCAACTTGGAGTGCTGGAGGTTCAGGTACACCCAGCCGAAGTCGAACGGTGCGAGGAGGTCCTCGGCCACGTTGACGCGCTGCGCCTCGTTCGGGATCCTGACACAGTTCGGAGCACCCGCTGGGCAGGTGGTGTTCTGCTGCACCGGATTCTCCTCCTCGTCGAACACCACGATTTGAGCCGCATCCAGCGGATACCACGCCGCCGGGCCAGCCGCCGAGCACGAGTAACCGGCCGCTGCCTGGTTGCCCTCGCGCCACACCAGGAAGTCCGTGCCGCCGTTGAACGCGCCGCCGTTGGTGTAACGGGCTGCCAGCGTCGTCGGCAGGGGCTCGCGGAAATCGCCTCCACCGTAGCGGCCATAGAAGGTGTGGTCACCCGCCCCGAAGCAGGTCGAGCAGGCCTCGATGTGCACCAGCGTCTCGCTCTGGGCGAAGTT
Source organism: Thermoanaerobaculia bacterium (assembly GCA_035628695.1). Lineage (GTDB taxonomy): Bacteria > Acidobacteriota > Thermoanaerobaculia > Multivoradales > UBA5704 > DASPJI01. Next base: position 11,365 of record DASPJI010000518.1, read on the forward strand.
CTGGCCCGAGTGGACGTAGGAGTAGTCGCCCCACAGCACGTTCTGCGCCGTCAGCAGGGCGGTGTAGCCCGGCGATGACGGGAACAGCAGGTTGCAGGCGTTGACCGTGTCAATTGTCACGTAGCCGCGCGCGATACCGTCGCGGATCCGGGCGCCGGCACAGTTGCCGGTGGCCGGCGACTGGTTGCCGGTGAACCAGGCTCGGAGGTGGGCACGGAACGAAGCGCTGACCGCCGGGTTGGCGTAGGGCAGCACACCCGTGCACGAAGCGAAGTTGATGTCCTGCGACGCCACTCCCTTGTTGCTGATGGTGTCGGCCGGATCCTGGCCGGCCGACGCTGTGATCGACAGGTTGCCGTTGACGAAGATGTCGCGCAGGTTGATCGTCTGCACGTCAAAGCCCGTCAGGTAGATGTCGTAGTCGATGGCCGGGACCGACTGATCGGTCCACAGGGTGACGTGGGCCAGCACGGCCTTGTCTGAAGCGTTGTTGACGGAGAACAGCGTGGTGACCCCGTTCGCGTCGTCGAGGTCGACCTCGAAATAGGGCAAGAGCAAAGTCGCCGCGGGCACGTCGTCGATCCTTCCGATTCCAACGGTGGTGACCGGGGGGGGCGTCGTGTCCGTGCAGTTCGTGTCCGAATCGAAGACCGAGTGGAAGATGTTCGCCGGGGTGTAGCGATGGTACGAGTACGCCTCCGCCAGGCAGTTGGACGTGCCCTGGACGCTCGCCGTGGCGTTGCTCGAGATGTTGGTACCGGTCCGCGGAGACTCCTGGACGACGATGTCGACGTTGCCGTTGGCGGCCGCCCGGGCGTAGGCGGAAGCGTAGGTCTCCGCCTCATAGGCGCAGTCACTGTTGAAGTAGGCCGAAGCGGTGGCGCCGGCGCCGGCCGGGGTCAGGGGGTAGGCATCGGCGCTGGCTCCGCGATTGACCATGCACTTGTCCATGACACTCGACAGCGGCTCGTCCCGAGATGCCTTCAGATCCTCCCGAAGTCTGGAGAGCTTCTGCTGCAGAGACTGGATTCCCCGCCGAATATCCTCCTTCGGGTAGGCCCGGTACTCCCGGCTCAGGAGCTCCAGCCGGCTCTCGAGCTCTTGGATAGCCCGTCTCGATGCCGCGGGACCGATGGCGAACGTCTCGACGCGACCGCCCTCCCCCTGGCGCTGCACAACGCCGGTGACCACGGGCTTCCAGCCCTCCCGTACCATCGAGGCCAGAAGGTCCTCAGCGCTCCGGTCATCCGGCTGTGCGAGAGCCGATGCGCCCGGAGCGAGCATCGCGAGGAGAAGGGCAGGGCAGATCCAGCGGAGCTTTGACTTCATGAAACCTCCTTACTGCACGAAATCGAACCGACCCGCTGGCCACAGCGGCCAAGCGAGTCGATGGATAGTACATAAGGAGAGACTAAAAACAGAAGGTGCGGAGCCCAGGACGAGGCCTTCGAGTTCCTCATCGTCCCGCACGGCAACCTGTTGACTTCCGCCTAGATCTGCTTCTACAATCTCCGCATCAAGTCGTAGCAGGACACGCCCGGAGAGCGCGCGGCTCCGCGAAAGCTTCCAGGCGTGGGATTCAAAACGTCGTACGGCAGGACGTGGCCCGGCAGGGAGCCGAGTCGGCCCAGAAGTGAGCTGGTAACTCACGACCGGGCCTGGCCACGACACAAGGACTGGAGTTCCTTATGCATGGTTGTGACGATGGTACCAGTGTGTCCGAAGGCCCCCACCATCCCAACGCGTTCACCGCTCGTTTTCTGGCCCGGTTGGGCGAGAGGGACGAGCCGCTCACGGCCGGTGAGGCCGCGGTGGCGGGTCCGTGGCGGATCGAGGCGATCCCCGGCAGGGGCTTCGGCCTCTTCCGGGTCGGCCAGAGTCTCGTCCGCGGCTTTCGGCCAGCGGCGGTCTGCACCTCCCGCTGGGTGGCCCTGGCGTTCGCGGCGATGCTCCCCGGCACGGGGCGGGATCCCCTGCTCCGCCTCGGCAAGGAGGCGGACGCGGAGGGTCTCTATCCCGTGACGCTGGACACCGGCGAGGTCGTGGCGGGTCTCGAGGTCTTCGACGACACCCTGATCGAGCACGTCAACGCGCTCATCCATCTGTTGCAGGCCCCGCTCTCTCTGGCGAACGCCCTCGACGCCGCGGGCGCGGAAGCTCTCGGCAGTTGCGGGAGCATCCTCGACGAGCGGGCACACGTGTGACCAGTCGGGGAGGCGGAGGGACCCGGACCTCCGCCTCCCGGCTGTCCTCCTGTCGGACGGAGGAATCCTCAGGGGCGCGGCCTTGGATACGGCGACGCCCCGTCACAATTCAGTTGTCAATGAACCCGTAGCGTTGAGGGACGGCTCCTCAGTGCTACGGAGCCATTCCTGAACGCTTCGCTGCCATCCCTCAGTACTTCGCCGCGATCCCTCGACACTTCGCCGTCATCCCTCAAGGCTGAGGGATGGCCCCGGAGCGTTGAGGGAGGACTCCTCAGAGTTGAGGGAACGCTCCTCACTGCTTCGCCGCCGTTCCTCAGTGCTCCGGAGCCGCGGCGTACTACTCCGCCGCCGCTCCTCAACGTTGAGGAGCGGCCCCTCAGTGTTCCGGGATGCCTCCTCAACACTTCGCCGTCGTTCCTCACTACTTTGCGGCGGTCCCTCAGTGCTCCGGAGTCGTCCCTCAGCACTGAGGGACGGCTCCTCAACACTGAGGGGCCGCTCCGAAGTGTTGAGGAGCCGCGGCGAAGCATTGAGGAATGGCTCCGGAATGTCCGCCGCTGCTGCCTGGCTAGCAGAGGCGTGGAGTAGAATCTACAAGGAAGACGGCGGATGTGTCAATACAGTCTATCTATGTGACGAATATGGTAGTCTTGGTGAGACGGCAGGGCAACCGGGGTGAGGTGACGCCTGTTTGTCGGCTCTTTGACAATTGACGTTCACTGTTCGACCGCGGCGCTAGGGACGGGGCGCCGCGTCGGACGCTTTCTTCAGGAGGGGACCGTCAAGGTCCAGAGGGGGAACTGAAAAGCCTCAATCCACCCGCAGCACCGCCAGGAAGGCCTCCTGCGGGATGTCGACGCGGCCGACGCGCTTCATCCGCTTCTTGCCTTCCTTCTGCTTCTTGATCAGCTTGCGCTTGCGGGTGATGTCGCCGCCGTAGCACTTGGCGATGACGTTCTTCGAGATGGCGCGCACGGTTTCGCGGGCGATGACCCGCGCGCCGATCGCCGCCTGGAGCACCACCTCGAAGAGCTGGCGGGGGATCAGCTCCTTCATCTTCTCGACCAGCACCTTGCCGCGGGCGTAGGCCTTGTCCCGGTGGACGATCAGCGACAGGGCGTCGACCGGATCGCCGTTGACCAGGATGTCCAGCTTCACCAGCTCGCTGCGCCGGTAGCCGCTCATCGAGTAGTCGAAGGAGGCGTAGCCGCGCGAGACCGACTTCAAGCGGTCGTAGAAGTCGTGGATCACCTCGGCGAGCGGGAAGTCGTACTCGATCAGCACCCGGTCCGTGGTCATGAAGTTGAGGCTCCGCTGCTCGCCGCGGCGTTCCTCGGCCAGGGCCAGGATGCCGCCGACGTATTCCGAACGGGTGATGATCGTCGCCTGGATGTACGGCTCCTCCAGGTAGTCGAGCCGCCCCGGCGCCGGCAGCTTCGAGGGGCTGTCCACCTCGACGCAGTCGCCGTCCGTGGTGTGCGCCCGGTAGCGCACCCCCGGCGCGGTGGTGATCAGGTCGAGGTTGAACTCCCGCTCGAGACGCGCCTGGATGATCTCCATGTGGAGGAGGCCCAGGAAGCCGCAGCGGAAGCCGAAGCCCAGGGCGCCCGAGCTCTCCGGCTCGAAGGAGAAGGAGGCGTCGTTCAGGCGCAGCTTCTCGACCGCGTCGCGCAGGTCCTCGTAGTCGTCCGCCGACACCGGGTAGAGGCCGGCGAAGACCATCGGCTTGACCTCCTGGAAGCCCGGGTAGGCGGCGGCCGCCGGACGCGCCGCGTGCGTCACGGTGTCGCCGATCTGGGCCAGGAGCAGGTCCTTGATGCCGGCATAGAAGAAGCCGGCCTCGCCTACCGAGAGCGACTCGACCGTCCCCGGCTTGGGATTGAAGATCCCCACCTCGTCCACCTCATAGGCCCGGCGCGACGACATGAACTGGATCTTCTCCCCCTTACGCAGCGTGCCGTCGACGATCCGCACCATGCAGGCGACCCCCCGGTACGGGTCGTACCAGGAGTCGAAGAGCAGCGCCTTGAGCGGCGCCTCGGGGTCCCCCTGCGGCGCCGGGATGTCGGTCACCACCCGCTCGAGCACGTCGTCGATCCCCAGCCCCGCCTTGGCCGAGGCCAGGACGGCGTCGTGGGCATCGATGCCGATGACGTTCTCGATCTGCTCCTTGACCCGGTCGGGGTCGGCCGCCGGCAGGTCGATCTTGTTGATCACCGGCACGATGGCGAGGTTGGCGTTGACCGCAAGGTAGGCGTTGGCCAGGGTCTGCGCCTCGACCCCCTGCGCCGCGTCGACCACCAGGACCGCCCCCTCGCAGGCGGCGAGGCTGCGCGAGACCTCGTAGGCGAAGTCCACGTGGCCGGGCGTGTCGATGAGGTTGAGCTGATAGGTCTCGCCGTCCCGCGCCTTGTAGAAGAGACGGACGGCGCGCGCCTTGATGGTGATCCCGCGCTCCCGCTCCAGGTCCATGTCGTCGAGGAGCTGGTCCATCATGTCCCGGTCGGCCACCGCCCCGGTCCGCTGCAGGATGCGGTCCGCCAGGGTCGACTTGCCGTGGTCGATATGGGCGATGATGGAGAAGTTGCGGATGCGCTCGTGCGGTGCCATGCGTCTCTCTCTGTTCGGGGATTTCGGCAAGGCTGGGCGGCCGGGCCGGTTGCCGCGCGTACTCTAACAAGACGGAGCGGAGGGGGAAGTATATTCCCCTCCGCCCCGAATCCGGACGGTCAGGCGGCCGCCCTCTCCTCTTCCAGGTCCTCCGCCCCGGGCTCGGGGGACGAGCCCTGGGCGGTGGAGATGAGGGCGACGCCGGTGACGATCACCGCCGCGGCGCCCAGCATGCCGGCGGTCAGCGGCTCGCCCGCGAAGGCCCAGCCGAGGAAGACGGCCACCACCGGGTTGACGTACGCGTAGGTCGAGGCGAGCACCGGCCGGGCGTTGCGCATCAGCCAGGAGTAGCAGGTGAAGGCGATGAGGCCCCCGATCACCAGATAGCCCAGAGCGAGGAGCGAGCGGAGGGAGATCTGGCCGACATCGATCCGCCCCGGCTCCCCGGTGATCGCGCTCACGGCCAGCAGCACCACCCCGCCCATCAGCATCTGCATGCCCGAGGTGAGGATCGGGGATTCGGGCAGCGCCGCCCGCCGGGCATAGAGCGAGCCCCAGGCCCAGGAGAACGAGGCGGCCGCCAGGACCACCGCGCCCACCGGATCGATGCCGCCGCCGCCGGGCCGGATCAGGAAGACCAGGCCGGCGAGGCCCAGGCCCAGGCCGGCCAGGACCCGCGGGCCGGGCTTGGCGCCGCCCGGTGCCAGCCAGAGGAGCAGCACGATCCACAGCGGCTCGGTGGCGACCATCAGAGCCGCCAGCCCGGAGTCCACCCGGTGCTCGGCCCAGACCACGCCGCCGTTGCCGACGGCGAGGAGCAGGACGCCGACCACCGTCGCCGGCCACCACTGCGCCGGCTTGGGACGGGGGACGCCGCCCGCGCGGGCCATGCCGTAGAGGATCAGGCCCGAGAGGACGAAGCGCACG
>DASPJI010000519.1:0-2348 GCA_035628695.1 Thermoanaerobaculia bacterium
AATCATAGAGGGCGTCGACATCGTTCTCGGTGAATGGACGGATGAGGAGACGGGAACCGTCCCGGAGAACCGCTTCCTGTGGGTACTTGATGGGCATCTGATCCCTCCGGTGAAGTTTCGGACGGCCGGAGCCTAACACAAGCCGAAACGCTCTCTCCGGGGCCCGCAGGCGATAGACTGTTCCGATGACGATCGACCCGGCGTGGGAGGAGCTCTCCCGGACGCTGCGCAGCAGTGCGCCCTACAAGGCCCTCCTCCAGGGGGCCCAGGACGTGGTGCGCCTGCCCGTGCCCGCGGCGGCCTGGGTCGGCGAGCTGCTCGCCCGCGACCTGAAGCGCCCCCTGCTCGTCATCGTCCCCCGCGAGGCCGACGCCCTGGCCTGGATCGAGGCGGCGCGCCTGTTCGGCGCCTCGGGGGGCAACGACCGGGTGGTCTACTTCCCCGCCCCCTCGCTCACCCCCTACCAGGAGACCGAGACGTCGCTGCTGGTGCGCGCCCAGGAGTCGGTCGCCCTCGACTGCGTCTCCTCCGGCCGGGCGCGGACCGTGGTCGCCACCCCGCGCGCCCTGTTCCGGCGGCTGCCCCCGTCCAAGGCGTTCGCCGCGTCGGTGCTGACCGTCCGCCCGGGCGAGGACCACCCGCAGGAGGAGCTGGTGGCCCATCTCGTCCGCCACGGCTTCCGGCGCACCGACCTGGTCTACGAGGTGGGGGACTTCGCCGTCCGCGGCGGCATCGTCGACCTCTTCCCCCCGGGGGAGGACACGCCGGTGCGCCTCGACCTCTTCGGCGACACGGTGGAGTCGATCCGCTGGTTCGATCCGCAGTCGCAGCGCTCCGAGGACACCCTGGAGGCGGTCCGCGTCCTGCCGCTCACCCTCTTCCCGGCCGGCCCGGAGGAGGCGCGGCGGCTGGCGGACCTGCTCGCCGCCGGGACGGCCGCCGGCGACGGCGACGATCCGGGGCCCGAGACCGCCGAGATGCTCGAGGGGCTGCGCCGGCACGGCACCTTCCCCGGCTGGGAGAACTACCTGCCGCTCCTCGCCCGCGCGACCGCGGCGCTCTCCGAGGTGCTGCCCGACCCGCTGGTCCTCGCCGTCGACCCGCCGGCGCTCGACGCCGAGGCGGTCCACCACGCCGAGCGCCTGCGCGCCGACTTCCAGGCCCGCCTCGACCACGGGCGCCTCGCCGTGCCCCCCGAGGAGATGGAGGAGCCGGAGGAGCGGGTGCGCGAGATCCTCGCCGGCGCCGAGGTCCGCCTGCGCGACCTGGTGATGGCGGGGGGAATCGGCAGGGACGGTGAGAGTGCCGCCGACTTCGGCGCCACCCCGACCGACCTCTTCCATGGCCAGCTGCCGCGCTTCCCGCAGGAGGTGGCGACCGCCCGCGCCCGCGGCGAGCGCTGCCTGGTGGTCGTCCCCCCCGCCCACCGGCGGCGGATGGAGGAGCTGCTCGAGGCGCGCGAGGTCAAGCTCGGCCGCGGCGGCGTCGAGCTGGTCTCGGGAGACCTGGACCGCGGCTTCCGGCTGCCCGCCGCCGGCGTGGTGGTCTACGGCGAGCAGCAGCTCCTCCCCCAGGCCAAGCTGCAGCGCCGCGCCGCCGCCCGCACCCGCTATGGCCCGTTCCTCTCCAGCCTGCGCGACCTCAAGGTGGGGGACTTCGTGGTCCACGTCGACCACGGCATCGGCCAGTTCGTGGCGCTGCGCAGCGTCGGCCGCGACGGCGACGGCACGGGCGGCCTGCCGCCGGTGCTGCGCGAGTACGCGGCGGCGGACGCGGTGGCCGACGTCGAGGTGATGGAGATCGCCTACTCCGGCGGCAAGCGGCTGCTCCTGCCGCTGTCGCGCATCGACCAGGTCCAGAAATACAGTGGCATCGAGGGGATCGCGCCGCGCCTCGACCAGCTCGGCGGCTCGTCGTGGAACCGCACCAAGGCGCGGGTCAAGAAGAGCATGCGCGACATGGCGGGGGAGCTGCTCAAGCTCTACGCCGAGCGCCAGCTCGCCGCCGCGCCGGCGATGCGCGACGACTCCGACTGGCTGCACCAGTTCGAGGCCGCCTTCGCCTACGAGGAGAGCCCGGACCAGCTCGACGCCATCGCCACCATCAAGGAGGACCTCCAGCGCGAGCGGCCGATGGACCGGCTGCTGTGCGGCGACGTCGGCTACGGCAAGACCGAGGTGGCGATGCGCGCCGCCTTCAAGGCGGTGGACAATGGCTACCAGGTGGCGGTCCTCGCCCCCACCACCATCCTCGCCGACCAGCACCTGGAGACCTTCCGGAAGCGCTTCGCCGGCTTCCCGGTCAACATCGAGATGATCTCGCGCTTCCGCACCGCGCAGGAGGTGAAG
>DASPJI010000520.1:0-2812 GCA_035628695.1 Thermoanaerobaculia bacterium
GCCACGCTGCCAGTCGCCTGCGCCGGGCGAAGCCGGGGCCGTACGGGCCTCAGATCCGCCGGGAGTACACCAGCGCGTCCGAGCCGTCACGGTAATAAGCACGGCGCATGCCGGTCAGCGTGAAGCCGAGGCTGCGGTAGCAGGCGATGGCCCCCTCGTTGTCCAGCCGCACCTCCAGGAAGCAGCTCTCGACCCCGATCTCCCGCAGCCGCTCGAGCCCCCGGTTGACCAGCGCCTGGCCGAGGCCCCGGCGGCGCTCGGCCGGGTCCACGGACAGGCGGAGCAGCTCCGCCTCGCCCCCGCCGTGCCGGAACGCCGCGTACCCGACCGCCGGCCCCTCCCCCCAGGCCGCCACCAGCAGGATCGCCCCGGGGTGACGCAGCTCGTAGGCCAGGAGGTCGGCGGGCCAGGGATCGGGGAAGCCCGACTGCTCGAGCGCGGCGATCCGGTCCAGGTCGTCGAGGCGGGCCGGCCGGATGATCAGCAGGGACTCCGCGCTCATGGCGTCGCCGGCACCCTCTCCCGCGGGACGGTGACCGCCGGCGGACGGGAGTAGAAGGGCGAGGTGAGGAGCGCCGGGTCCCACGCGGGTCCCGGAGGGCCCGCCAGGCGCAGCCCCGCCGGCGCCAGCGGTCCCGCCTCGTGGAGACGGACGCCCGCCGGCCAGCCGGGCAGCTCCGCCAGCCTGCCGACGCCGAAGCCGGTCACCACGGCGGTCCCCCCCACGAGGCCCGGCAGCTCGCTTCCGGGGACCAGCTCGATCCCGGTCAGCGGACGGGGGGCCGAGCCGCCCGCTCCCACAGCGAAGGCCTGGGCGCTCCACTCCCCCCGCAAGGCGTCCACCGCCGCCACCACCAGGCCTCCTTCTTCAGAAGGAAGGGACGCCGCGAGCGCCGCGAGCGTCGAGACGGCGGTGGCCGGCAAACCCAGGGCCTGGTGCAGCCCCAGGACCGTCGACAGGCCGATGCGCAGGCCGGTGAAGCTGCCCGGTCCGCGCAGCGCCGCCACCCCACCCAGATCGCGAGGCCGCGCCCCCACCTCGGCGAGCACCTCGCCCACCATCTCCAGGAGCTGCCGGGACGAGCGCGCGATCTCCATCGAGCGGAGCGCCAGCACCTCGCCGCCCCCTTCCTTGGAAGGACGGCCCACGGTCACGCTCACCAACGGCGCGCCGCTGTCGAGGACGAGGACGAGGGGGGCGGCGGCGGTGGGGACGGCGGGCATGGAGGCGAAAATATAAGAAAGCCGGCGAGCGCGCACGTGGTCCTTGGGACGAGTCCGGGCTCATGGGCGGATATACTCCCTTCCCATGTCCTCGCTCCCCCAGACGTCTCTCACGCCGATGCTGCGCCAGTACCTCGAGATCAAGGCGCAGTACCCCGACACCATCCTCATGTACCGGATGGGTGACTTCTACGAGCTCTTCTTCGAGGACGCCGTGCGCGCCGCGCCGCTGCTCGAAGTCCAGCTCACCGCCCGCCACAAGGGGACCGAGAGCGAGACCCCCATGTGCGGCGTTCCCCATCACGCTCTGGAGTCCTACCTGGCCAAGCTCATCGGCGCCGGACTGCGGGTCGCCATCTGCGACCAGGTGGAGGACCCCGCGCAGGCCAAGGGGCTGGTGAAGCGGGAGGTGACGCGGGTGGTCACGCCGGGGACGCTCTCCGACCCGGCGCTCCTCGAGGGCAAGGAGGAGAACCTCCTGGCCGGGCTCGCCTGGGACCGCCAGGAGGGGGCGGGGGCCTTCCTGGACGTCTCGACCGGCAGCTTCTTCGTCCGCCGCTGGCGCGGCCCCGAGGAGGCGGTCGACGACCTGGCGCTGATGCGCCCCCGCGAGGTGTTGCTGCACGGCCCCGGCGGTGCCGCCGGCTTTCCCGCTCCCCTCCTGGAGTGGGCCGAGCGGGAGTGCCCCTGCCGCACCCCGCTCGACGGCGACCGCCTGTTCGACCCCGAGCGGGCCGGCGAGCTTCTGCTGCGCCAGTTCGGCGCCGGCACCCTGCGCGGCTTCGGCCTGGAGGAGCGGGAGCCGGCCGTGCGCGCCGCCGCCGCCGCCCTCGCCTACGCCCGGGAGACCCAGAAGAGCGACCTGACCCACATCCGCGGCCTCTCCGTGCGCGAGGCCCGCGACCGGATGATCCTCGACGCCTCGACGCTGTCGAACCTGGAGGTCTTCCAGAGCCAGAGGTCCGGGATGGCGGGGCCGGGCACCGGAGCGGCGGCGGGCCGCCGCAAGGGCTCCCTGCTCGCCGTCCTCGACCGCACGGTCACGGCGCCGGGCGGCCGGGCCCTGCGGGAGTGGCTGCGCCGGCCGCTGGTGGACCCGGACGAGATCGCCGCCCGCCATCGCGCCGTGGGCGAGCTGGTAGCCGACACCCCCCGGCGGGAGCGGCTGCGCGAGCGCCTGGCCCGGGTGGGCGATCCCGAGCGCCTGCTGACCCGGGCGGTCCTCGGCACCTTCACCCCTCGCGAGGCGGCGGCGCTGCGCGACGGCCTCGCCGAGGTCCCCGGCATCCTCGCCGAGCTGGCGACGGTCCCCATGGAGGCCTCCCCCCTTCTCTTCGAGCTCGCCGGTACCGACCCGCTGGCCGGCCTGCACGCCGAGCTGGCCCGGGTGCTGGAGGAGGCGCCGGCGCCCAGCCTGCAGGACGGCGGGGTCATCGCCGCCGGCGTCGACGAGGATCTGGACCGCTACCGGTCCCTCGCCCGCGACAGCAAGCGGCACATCCTGGCCCTGGAAAGCCGCGAGCGCCAGCGCACCGGCATCGGCTCGCTCAAGATCCGCTACAACAAGGTCTTCGGCTACTACCTCGAG
>DASPJI010000521.1:0-11869 GCA_035628695.1 Thermoanaerobaculia bacterium
CGCTCGGTCTTGGCGCTCATCTCGGTCTGGATGTCGCACACGAGCTCGAAGTCCTGGGACCGTTGGCGCGTCTCCTCCTCGGTGAGCACCAGCGCCCCGGTGGGGACCTCGACGTCGGCCTCGCCGGCGTAGGCTGTGATCCGGAAGGAACGGGCGCGGAGGTCCAGCTCGGTGAGCACCAGCAGGTGATGCGGCAGGACAGGCTGCACGGCCGCCGAGAGCTGCGTGAACACGTCGCGGATGTCGAGCGTCTCGGCGAGCGCACCGACCAGCGTCTCCAGGCGGTCGAGGCGCTCCCGGCGGCGACGCTCGGAATCCCAGATGCGCCAGTGCTCGACCGCCGAGCCGAGGATCGCGGCGATCGGCCGCAGGAGCTCCTGGTGCTCCTCGGTGAATGCGTAGGGGGTGTAGGCGCACAGCCAGACGCCGCCGCTGAAGCCCTCCGCCATGCGGAACGGCTCCCAGAGAGCCGACCGGACCCCCCACGTAAGGAGGTTGGCGTCGAGCGGGAAGGTGGGGTCCAACTCGAGCTGGGCGTCATCGAGGCGGGGGATCGGCCCCGGCCGAGGGCGAAATCTGGGCGACCAGTCGGTCAACGGCTCGGGCTCCGTGCACTTGGCGTCGGTTTCCGGGCACGGCACGGTGGTCGCGTGCAGAACCGCCCACTGTCCTTCGAGGATCCGCACCACCCCCATGTTGTCGAAGGGGATGAGCCGGTGGATCGCGGTCGCCACCCGGTCGAACACCTCCTGCAGCTCCAGCGTCTCGGCGGCGGTCTCGGCGACCTCCGTCAGTACGCTGGCCAGCGAGGGCGGGGTGACCGCCAGCAGGTTCTGCGGGATTCGATCCAGGACCAGGCTCATGCCCCTTACCTTAGCACCGCCGCGAGGAGGTCGCCAACGGTAAACGAGATGGCGGAGCGGACCGAATGGGTACCTGCGGAATCGTCTGGCATGAAAGTGGCAGAGTGCCATCCGGACATGTCGAGCCGATGCGATTCAGATAGGATTCTGCACAGCATCTGTGTAGCTTGGCGGACATGGACGGAGAGGCACAGTGGACGATCGGCTCGACGAGATCGGTAGCTCTCTAGACTCTACCGGCATTGCCGGCTTGGACGACGTCCTCGCCGGCGGATTTCCTCCCCATCAGCTCTATCTGGTCGAAGGCAGGCCCGGCACCGGCAAGACCACCCTGGCCTTGCAGTTTCTCCTGGCGGGCCGGGCGCGCGGTGAGACCGTGCTCTACGTCACCTTGTCGGAGACGCGGCGCGAGTTGCTAGCGGTGGGCCGCAGCCACGGCTGGAGCCTCGACGGCATCCACATCCACGAGATGGAGCCGCTCGAAGAGAGCCTGGCCCCGGAACAGCAGCTCACCATATTCCACCCGTCCGAGCTGGAGTTGAGCGAGACCACCAGCAAGGTGCTGAAGACGGTGGAGGAGATCCGGCCGTCGCGGGTGGTCTTCGATTCCCTGTCGGAGATGCGCTTGCTCGCGCAAAGCTCGTTGCGCTACCGCCGGCAGATCCTGGGCCTCAAGCAGTTCTTCGCCGGCCGGCAATCCACGGTGCTGCTCCTCGACGACCTCACCGGGCCGGGGGATGACCAGCAGCTCCAGAGCATCGCCCACGGCGTCCTCCACCTGGAACAGCTCGCCACCGAGTACGGAGCGGAGCGGCGCCGGCTGCGGGTGCTGAAGATGCGGGCCACTGCGTTCCGGGGAGGGCTGCACGATTTCGTCATCCGCCGGGGCGGCCTCGATGTCTTTCCGCGGCTGGTCGCCGCCGAGCACCACACCGACTTCGAGGACCGGGAGGCGTCGAGCGGCATCGCCGGGCTCGACCGGCTGCTCGGCGGCGGGCTCCCCTTCGGCAGCAGCACGCTCCTGCTGGGTCCCGCGGGCACCGGCAAGTCGAGCATCTGCCTGAGCTTCTGTGTCGCCGCGGCGGCGCGGGGGGAACGTTCGTCCCTGTTCCTCTTCGACGAGACCGTGGGCATGATCAAGGCCCGGGCGCGCAAGCTCAACATGCCCCTGGAGCCCCATATCGAGGCCGGCCTCATCACTATGCGGCAGATCGAGCCGGCCGAGCTGTCGCCGGGAGAGTTCGCCTACTCCATCCGGCAGGCGGTCGAAGGGACGGATGGGACGGGCTCGCCGGCCAAGCTGGTCGTGCTCGATAGCCTGAACGGGTACCTGAACTCGATGTCGGAAGAGAAGCAGCTCACGTCGCAGCTCCACGAGCTGTTCAAGTACACCAGCCACCAGGGCGTCCTGATGCTCGTGACCTTGACCCAGGCGGGCATGGGAGGAACGGCGACGCGCACCCCGGTCGACTCGACCTACCTGGCCGACAACGTCGTGATATTCAGGAACTTCGAGGCCTTCGGCCAGCTCCGGCGCGCCATCGCGGTGACCAAGAAGCGGAGTGGAGAGCACGAGCTGACCCTGCGCGAGCTCCGCATGAGCTCCCAGGGCATCTCCATCAGCGAGCCGCTGAACGAGTTCCAGGGAGTGCTGACGGGGGTGCCGACCTATCACGGGCCAGGGGATCCAAGGAACCAGCGATGACCCAGGAGCGCAGCCCCGCGGAGCTGCGGGTGCTCCTGCTCCCTCTGACTGCGCGGGACGGGCAAGCCAGCCACCAGATCCTGGCGTCCGGGGGCATCCATTGCGAGGTCTTCAAGGAGCTGGAGGATCTGCGGACCGAGCTGGCGGTCGGCGCCGCGGTCCTCGTCCTGCCGGAAGAGGTGGTCCTCGCCGACACCGCCGCGACGCTCCAGCAGTCCCTCCGCCTACAGCCGGCCTGGTCGGACCTGCCCGTCATCGTGCTGGCGCGCGCCGGGAGGCAATCGCCCGAGGTGGAGCGCGCGCTTTCCACCCTGGGCAACGTCAGCCTCGTCGAGCGGCCCTTGCGGGTCTCGACCCTGGTGAGCCAGGTCAGGTCTGCGTTACGGGCCCGCGAGCACCAGTACCAGGTCCGTGACCTGCTCACGGACGAGCGGGCGGCGAGGATCGAAGCCGACGTCGCGAACCGGGCCAAGGATCGCTTCCTCGCCGTCCTCAGCCACGAGTTGCGGACGCCGCTGTCGCCGGTCGTGATGGGCCTCGCCGCGATGGAGGCGGACGCGCGGCTGCCGCCGGCACTGCTGAGCGACGTATCGATGATGCGCCGGAACATCGATCTGGAGGTCAAGCTGATCGATGACCTGCTCGACATGAGCCGGGTTGCCACCGGCAAGCTGCGGCTGCAGCGGGAACCGGTCGGCGTTCATGCCGTCCTCCGGCATGTCTTCGAAATCTGCGCGGACGACCTGGGATCGAAGCACCTGGTCCTGGCCGTGGACCTGGGCGCCGTGAACGACCGTGTGGCCGCGGATGCGGCCCGGTTGCAGCAGGTGTTCTGGAACCTCCTGAAAAATGCCGTGAAGTTCACTCCGGTGGACGGGACGATCTCCGTGCGCACCCTGACGCCGGGCGCAGGGCGGCTCGGGATCGAGATCCGGGACAGCGGTGTCGGCATCTCGGCCGACGTGTTACCGAAGGTTTTCGACGCCTTCGAGCAGGGGAATCTCAGAGCCAGCGGTCAGTCCGGTCTGGGCCTGGGCCTTGCCATCTGCAAAGCGCTGGTGGAGCTCCACGGCGGCACGATCCACGCGGCGAGCGCCGGCGACGGCCAGGGCGCCTGCTTCACGGTCGAACTGGCGACCGCACGACCGGAGGAGGCGGCGGAGAAGGCGAGCGGGGCGGTGACGGCGACGCCCGGGGGCGTGCGGCCCCGCCTTCTGATCGTCGAGGACCACGAAGACACCGCCATGATCCTGGCGCGGCTGCTCCAGTCCTCCGGTTACGAGGTGACGGAGGCCCACACGGTCGCGGAGGCGCTGGCGGCGACCGCTGCCGCGCCGTTCGACCTCCTGATCAGCGACATCGGCCTGCCGGACGCGAGCGGCCTGGACCTCATGCGGCAGATCCGCGCCCGCTTCGGGATTCCCGGCATCGCCCTCTCCGGCTATGGGATGGAAGAGGACATCCGGCACAGCCGTGACGCGGGGTTCCTGGATCACATCGTGAAGCCGATCAACCTCGATCATCTCAAGGCCGCCATTCAACGCGTGATAGCCCGTTGACTTCCGTCCCGTTCTGCTTCTACAATCCCATCATCAGGCAGTACCCGCAGGACACGGGGGTCGCGCTCGCTGGGAAGATGAGCCCGCCCTCCGGAGAAGACGCTGTTTCACAACAACTTGCGGAGACGGCCCGGGGGGTGAGTTGGAGGCTCAACTCCCGGACCTGACCGCGCAAAAGGAGAGAACCCAATGCGCAGCTCAGTAGATGGTAGCAGTGTGTCCAATCCCCCTTCCCTCCCCAACGCCTTCACCGCGGCCTTCCTGCGGCGTCTCCTGGAGCGGGACGAGTCGCCCACGGGGGCGGAGGCGGACGTGGCGGGTCCCTGGCGGATCGAGGAGGTCCCGGGCCGTGGCTTCGGCTTGTTCCGGGTGGGGGAGAGCGCGGCCCGCGGGTTCGAGCCGGTGGCGCTCTATCCCACGTGCTGGCTGGCGCTGGTCACCGCGGCGGTCCTCCCCGGTACCGGCCGTGACCCGCTGCTCCGGCTCCGCTTCGACGCCGCCGAGGACGGGCGCTACGAGATCACCCTGGAGGACGGCGAGGTCGTGGGCAGCTTCCAGAGCTTCGACGAGAAGCTCCTGGACGCCGTGAACACCGGCATCGCCCTGGTGAGAGCGCCGCTCTCCCTCGCGGATCTGCTGGAAGCGGCCGGGCCGGTAGGCGCCGAGCGCTGCGGCACGATCCTCGAAGAGCGCATCTCACAGATCCCCGAGTAGATCCCCCGCCGCCGCCGGTGCGTCTCGTGCCGGCGGCGGTACGTCTCATCGACCCGGCGGGATGGCTCGGCCGGCGGCCCCATGATCTACCCCACAGAGCCTGCTCAACCAAGAGCGCCGCGGTGGTGTCTTTTCTGGCAGGCCCGTCATTGGCCGTGGGAGATGTCATGCTGCGGAACGCCGTATCCATCCTGGCCCTGCTCCTCGCCCTCGTCCTCCTGCTCCTCGTCGTCCCGCCCTCCTCTTCCTTCCAGCTCAAGGAGGTCATGACCGCGGCGGAGTTCGAGCGCTGTGGCCTTCAGAAGCTCACCCGCTCGGAGCTGGCCACTCTTGAAGGCTGGATCAGCCGCCGAGCCGGACAGTCCCCCGAGGAGACCGTGAGGCCCAAGCCCGTCGATCCCGTGGAGGTTCCGCTGGGATTACCGAACGGGACGGATGCCGGAGCTACGAAGAAGTCGGACCTCGTGATGTTCAACCAGAGCTCGAAGAAGTACCACTGTCCGTCTTGCCGATGGGCCAAGGAGTGCACCCGCAACTGCGTGGAGATCACCCGCGCCGAGGCCCTGCGGCTGGGCGGCGTGGCCTGCAAGACGTGCAAGGGACGGTGCGCGGAGTAGGGCAGCCGTTGCCCCGCGAGAGAGGACCGTCCTACCGGGGAGAAGGCCGCCGTACCCGTTGGGATCGTCGTCGTACCCCTCGAAAAGGCCGCCATACCCGGGGTAGGGAGGTCATCCCTCCGGGGATCGTCGTCGTACCCGCGAGAATGTCCTTCACGGCCTGGGGATGAGGGCCATCTCTCCGGGTATGACCGCCGTACCCCGGGTAGGGCCTCCATACCCTGGGTAGAGAGGCTATACCTCCAGGGATGACGGTCACACACCCGGGGATAGTCGTCGGAAAACGGAGAAAACTCCCCTTCGATCCAAGGCAGCGGCTACGGGACCCGACTTTGTACCTCGGGCAGACCGACCATCTCCCCGCTCACCCTCCAGAGGCGTCTCGCCACCGTCTCATCCCGCGCGATCAAGGCTGGTAGAGCTGGTTTGTGCCGGACGAAGTATTGGCCGGTGACCCTTTCGAGGTCGGGACCGGCCACCAGGTGGACGATGGGGGTGGCGCCCTTTTCGGGGCTGATGAAGAACGCTAGGGCTACGAGTTGGATCACGGGCCGGATCCACCCCGGCGCTCCCGACCAGATGTTCGTCGCCACGACTCCGGGATGCAGGCAGTTGGAGGTGACGCCCGTGCCCGCGAGGCGCCGCGCCAGCTCGTTGGAAAAGAGGACATTGGCGAGCTTCGAGCGCGAGTAGGCGCGCATGATGGTGTAGCCCCGCTCGAATCCGAGGTCCTCGAAATCGAGGGTCCCGTCCCTGTGAGCTTCGGAGGCGACCGAGACTACCCGGGCCGGGGCGCTCCGTGCGAGGAGATCGGTGAGGAGGTGGGTGAGCAGGAAGTAGCCGAGATGGTTGACGGCAAACGTCATCTCGATCCCGTCCCCCGTCACCCGCCGTTCCTTGTTGACCGCTCCCGCGTTGTTGACCAGAACGTCGAGCCGCTCATGGCTGGCGAGGACCTCCTGGGCGAGCCGGCGGATCTCCGCCTGGGACGAGAAGTCACAGAGGAGGAACGACACCTCGCCCGACCCGCTCCGCCCCTTCACCTCCGCCACCGCCCTCTCGGTCTTCCCGGGGTCCCGCCCGACCATCACCACCCGCGCCCCCCGCCGGGCCAGCTCCACCGAAGCCTCCAGCCCGATCCCGCTCGTCGCCCCCGTGATCAGCACCCGCTTCCCGCGTACGTCCCAGGCCATGAGCCCTCCCTCCCACGTGTGAGAGGACGCTACCGGAGGGCGGGGGGCGAGTCAAACGGGGGAGAAGGCGGGGACGGGGGCCGTCCCCTACCTATACCGCACCCCCCGCTCGATCACCAAATCCACATCCTGCAGCAGATCCACATGCCGCAACACATCGCCCCGCACGGCGATGATGTCGGCGTACTTGCCGGCGGAGACGGTGCCGACCTCCTTGTCCACTTTCATGGCGACGGCGGGCCAGAAGGTGGCGGCGCGGATGGCGTCCATGGCGGGGACTCCGAAGGTGTTGACCCAGGCGTCGATCTCGCGCCAGGTGGAGTCGCTATGGAAGTTCAGGGGGACGCCGCTGTCGGTGCCGATGAGGAGGATGGCGCCGGACTGGCGGAGCTGCTCGGATCAGCGGCGAAGGCTGGAACGATCAGACACGTCAGGATCAGAACACAAAGCACGACTCTTGGCATGAACCCCTCCGGAAAGAAAATAAGAGATCTTCACCTCTCCCTCAACTCCGGCGGAATGATGTCCGCCCGCGTGGCCCAGGTGCTTCCGGGATAGCGGGCGATCAGATCATCCCAGCGCGCGATCATGGGCTGGGCGCCTCCGATCCGGTAATCTGCGGCTCCGGCCCAGAAGAGGGCTTCCGGAGCGGCACTGGAATCGGGGGATTTCTCGACGGCGCTCAGGAACCACTCCAACGCCTCCTGATACTTCATGTGCGTCATGGCGGCCAAGCCCAGGACGAGACGAAGCTCGGCAAGGAAGTGGTCGTGTGGGAGATAGCCGAGATAGCGGCGCAACTCGGCGCCGCGATAGTCGAGGAAGATGAAGAGCGGCGCCCAGATGACCTTGCCGCGGCCCACCGCTTCCTTGAAGTCCGGCACCGGCTCCTTGACGTTGAACTTGGCGGCGGCGAAATGCTTCGTCACGAATTCGATCACTTCGGCGTGCGGGTACGTCACGGTACCCATCTTGCGGCAGCCGAGTCAGCCGGGGGTCCAGAAATCGAGGAGCACCGGCTTCCTGGTGCGCTCCGCCTCGTCCTTTGCCGGTTGGAGCCGGTCGTGCCATTGGATCTCGGACATTGTCTTGCTCTCCTATTGATCGTTATCGTACCAACCCCCGCCCCACCTCCCAAAGCGGCGCTGTTCCCAGCGCCTGCAAGCCCAGGACCGCTCCGGCGGCGGCGAAGCTGAGGAGGAAGCGCCAGGCGGTCCAGTCGCGGCTGCGGGGGAGGTCGGGGTCGCGCAGCTCCAGGGCGGCGTTGAAGAGCGAGACCGCCATGGTCACGCCGACGACGAGGAGGAGCTGGAGAGGGACCTCTCTCCTCTGGAGGAGCCAGGGGACGAGGGCGGTGGCCAGGGCGGCGAGGGCTCCCAGGCCCAGGGCGCCGGCGATCCAGCTCATCCCCTGCCGGCGCTCCAGACGGAAGACGCCGGTGTCCAGCGAGAAGGCCAGGGCGGCGGCGATGGCGGCGAGGTAGGGGCCGTAGAAGAGGGGGCCCCGGCCCAGGCCATTGGCGGCCGCCAGCACCGCGAAGGCGGGGAGGACCGCGCGGACCAGGATCCTCACCTTGAGCCCCGAGGCATGACCCGGCGGCGCGAAGCGGTACCAGAGGAGGACATAGAGGCCGTAGCCCACGAGCGCCGGCAGCGCCCAGCGCCAGTTGCCCAGCGACCAGGCGCCGTAGGCGAAGAGGATGAAGGCGATCGCTCCGCCTACGTTCAGGGAGTGCGAGCGCCAGACCACCAGTGCCACCAGCAGGCAGATCGCGAGGAGCGACAGGTTCTGGAAGATCACCTCGCCCAACGGCTTGCTGGTGATCTTCGCCAGGATCAGCACCACGGCCAGGGGGATGAAGAGGTTGTCCGCCCCCTCCAGGCTGATCGCCTCGAAGCCGGTCACCAGCGCCGCCACCAGCAGCGCCGCCAGCACGCAGACCGGGCGCGGCAGGTCGGTGAGCAGCAGCGTCGGCAGGTGGATCGCCAGGAAGGCGAGGACCAGGAAGACCAGCGACCCCTCCAGGCTCTTGGTCTCGTCCTCGACCTCGTAACGGACGCGCCCGTACTGGCTGCCGATCAGCGCCGCGAAGGCGTCCGCCACCGCCAGCACCAGGACCGCCGAGAGGTAGAGCCACGGCCGCCCCTGGGTGAGGACGAAGGTCAGGAAGACCGCCAGCGGGTAGTACTCCGCCCCCCGGCTGCGGCGCTTCACCCCGTGCAGGCTCTTGAGGAACCCGAGCTTCGAGCCGGCCACGAACAGTACCGTCAGGGGGAGGGCCATGGCCAGCACCACCCACGGGGAGCGCACCCGGAAGGGGAAGAGGAGGCAGGTGATGCCTCCCCCGAGGTGGACCAGCTTGCGCGTCCACTCGGCGTCCGGGTTGCCGAAGCGGCGCCAGAGCTCGGCGAAGACGATCAGGGAGAGGAAGACCGCCGAGAGGATCACCGCTCCCCTCAAGTCTTGCGCGGTGATGGTGATCACCCGGTCACCTCGTCGACGACCTCGTCGATCACGAAGGCGCTGTAGAAGAAGGCGAGGTCGCGGGCGAAGAGCTGCCCTGCCTCGTCGTCCAGGGGCCGGACGCGTCCCGGGAAGGAGGGGGCGAGCCGCCGCGGCGCCAGCATGTTCCAGTAGGCGAAGCGGGCGCCCGGACGGGCGGTCGCCAGCAGCCGGCCGTAGACCTGGGCGCTGGTGGCCGGGTCCATGTACTCGAAGATATCCGACAGGTTGAAGCCGTCGAACCCCTCGCCCCGCGCCAGCCATTCGGCCTCGGCTACCGGTTCGACCGATCCCTCGAAGAGCGTCAGGCGGTCCAGGTTCTCCCGCACCTTCGGGAAGACCTCCGGGCGCAGCCAGTGGGGGAGGGTATGCGTGAAGCTGCCGGTGAGGATGTAGTCCACGTAGGGGTTGGCGTGCGGGGGGAGCACCGTCAGGGCGTAGCGGGTCCGGCCGAGGATGCGCTCGGCGACCGACCCCTCGACGTACCGGAAGAACTCGGGGTCCCGGCCCAGCCTCCCCATGGTGAAGCGGCTGAAGAAGACCCGGAAGAGGAGCTTCCAGCGCCAGGTGTCCCAGACCCGGCCGTAGAACTTCCGGCGCGCCGCCTCGTCCTTCTCCTCCAGCAGGCGCTCGACCGTCCGCCGGCCGTGGACCAGGGGGAGGACCCGGCGCCGGAAGAGATGGAAGTAGCTCTCGAACTTGCCGTGGTGGATGACGCCGCCCTCGATGGCCTCGGGGCGGTCCCCCCAGAACTCCCGGGCCTGATCGGAGAGGTGCTTCGCCAGATGGCCGTAGACCGCGAGGCGGCTCGCGCTCGGCCGGACCCCCAGGAAGGTCAGGGCCGTTTCGTAGTCCAGATGCCGGACCGCCGTTTTCTTGAGCTCCACCAGGTTGAGCTGAGCGGGGGAGAGGTCCACGGCCAGGACGTGGGCGCCATGGGAGAGGAGGGAGAAGCTGTTGTCCCCGGCCGACGCGATCGAGAGGATGCGCTGGCCCGGCGCCGGCCGCAGGGCGGCGCAGAGCACCTGCGCGTCCTCCCAGACGTTGGCGTAGCGGATCAGGTCGAAGCGGGCGCGCTTCTCGATGCGGTCGGCCACGGTGGCCTCTACCTTATCTCAGCCCAGATCGGGGCTCTCGAGCACCGCCCGGAGCAGCCGCCGCAGGTCGATGGCCGCGGCCTGGGCGGCGGCGAGGACGTCGGCGTGGTCCACCGCCGCCTCGCTCATGCCGGCGGCGGGGTTGCTCACCATGGAGACGCAGAGGCAGCGCATCCCCATGTGCCGGGCGGCGATCACCTCGAGGACCGTGGACATGCCGGTGACGTCGCCGCCGAGCTGGCGCAGCATCCGCACCTCGGCCGGCGTTTCGTAGCTCGGACCGGCGACTCCGGCGTAGATCCCCTCGGTCAGGGTGATGCCGAGCTCCGCGGCGGCGGCGAGGGTCAGGGCGCGCAGCTCCAGGTCGTAGGCGGCGCTCATGTCGGGGAAGCGCGGCCCCCAGGCCGAGGGGAGCTGGCCGCGGAGCGGGTTGAGCCCCGTCAGGTTGATGTGGTCCCGGATCAGCACCAGGTCCCCCGGCTTCTGCCCGGGCTGGAGGCCGCCGGTGGCGTTGGTCAGGATCAGGACCTTGGCGCCGAGCAGGGCGGCGAAACGCACCGGGAAGACCGTGTCGTGGGCGCTGTACCCCTGGTAGGAGTGGAGGCGGCCGCGCTGGTAGAGGACCGGCAGGTCCGGCCGCGGCAGCAGGACGTCCAGCTCGTGGGCGTGCCCCTCGACGGGATGCAGGCCGAAGGGGAGGAAGTACTCCAGGGAGACCGGTCCGTGGATGCGGTCCTCCATGTCGATGCCAAGACCCGAGCCGGTGACCATCGCCACCTTGGGGCGCGGCCAGCCCAGGTCGTCCCAGCGGTCCACCGCCGCCTTGAGGGGGGTGGTGAGGTCGTCTTCCATCTCCAGGTCGTGGCTCATGGCGAGGCATCCTAGCTCGTCCCCGGATACAATGCACCCCGGCCGGCGGCCTAGCCGGTCTTGTAAGATCTTCAAGTCACGAGGGCCACGAGGGGAGGAGCGGCAGCGCACCATGTCCGAGCTCGACGAGCAGATCCAGAACCGGCGCGAGAAGCGCCAGCGCCTGGCGGAGGCCGGGGTCCAGGTCTACCCCCACCGCTTCGAGTGGGACCTGGAGCCGGCCGGCATCCACGCCCGCTACGGCGACAAGTCCGCCGAGGAGCTGGACCAGGCCGCCCTCCGCCTGCGCGTCCCGGGCCGGGTCCGCTCCATCCGCGAGCACGGCAAGACCGCGTTCGTCGACCTCCACGACGGTAAGGAGAAGCTCCAGCTCTTCATCCGCAAGGACCGCCTGTCCGAGACCGGCCGCCTGGTCCTCGAAAACCTCGACCTCGGCGACCTGGTGGGCGCCGCAGGCACCCTGATGCGCACCCGCATGGGGGAGCTGTCGCTGTCGCCAGACGACCTCACCCTGCTCGCCAAGGCGGTCCGGCCGATGCCCGAGAAGTGGCATGGCCTGGCCGACATCGAGGTCCGCTACCGCCAGCGCTATCTCGACCTCGCCACCAACCCCGAGTCGCGCCAGGTCTTCGAGACCCGCGCCGCCATCGTGCGGGGCATCCGCGAGTTCCTCGACCGCCACGGCTTCCTCGAGGTCGAGACGCCGATGATGCAGATCCTGCCCGGCGGCGCCACGGCCCGGCCGTTCA
>DASPJI010000522.1:0-8620 GCA_035628695.1 Thermoanaerobaculia bacterium
CCGTTGAAGGAGCCCTCGATGTCCCGCAGGTGGAGGTCGCCGCCGCGCAGGCGGAGCACCCGGTCCATGTCCCCGGCCTTCACGTCGTCGAGCGCCCGGCGGATCGCGATGAGCGGCCCGGCGACCCGGTGGGTGGTGAAGACCGCGAGGGCCACGAGCGCCGCCAGGACCCCTATCGTCTGGAACCCCAGCAGCAGCATCAGGTTGCTCTGCGCGGGCCCCGTGGGCCGGTCGAGCAGCAGGAGGTAACAGGCGACGCTGAACACCAGGAAGATCACCACCGACACCGCCAGCCACAGACCCGAGACGCGCAGCACATACGGCAGAGTAAACCGGACCCCGGACCCGCGGACCCGCCGCCCTTCGGCCATGAGAGACCTCCTCGAAGTTGTAAACGTGAATCCGAAAATTTCTATAAGCCGGGGAGTTTAGCAGATCCCTGCCCGACCTGAGCGTCGGCCGGAGCATCGCGTCGCGTCACCAGAAGGAGGAGCCGGCAGAGCACCAGGACGAGCAGCAGGTCGAGGCCGAGCCGCGCCCCCAGGAGGTGCTGGTGCAGGTTGACGAACCCCTCCCCCAGGACGGCGACGGCGAACTGGCTGGTGCTCCACAGGACGAGGAACAGGAGCACCGTCTCGCCGGCGGTCCAGCGGCCCCGTCCTGAACGGACCGCGCGGGCCGCGAGGAACGCCGCCACGCCGCCGAGGAGGAGCAGGGACCAGAGAGGGATCCGGTGGAGCAGACGGCCGCGCCAGAGAGAGAACTGCTCGGGCGTCCGGAAGACCCGAGACGGCCGGCCCCCTTCCCCCCGGGTGAACGTGCCCCGCGGGTGCGTGCGGACCTTGCCGAGGTCGGCGTGCACGGCCTGGGCGGTGCGGGAGAGCGCCGTCCCGTCCGTCAGGTAGAGGCTCAGGAGGCGCAGGCGCGACAGCCTGCGGAGCGCGGGCATCACGGGATCGTCCGGCCCGCTGTCCGCCGCGAAGTAGTCCTTGGGCTTGCGGCCCCGGTGCTCCTCCGGGATGCCGAGGGCCGCGAGCGCCGCCGCGGGATCGGCCGCCACCCGCGCGATCCCCCCGAACGTCGCGTTGTAGTTGTTGGCGTCCAGGAACCGGGGGGCCGGTCCATACACGAAGTGCAGCGGCGCCGCGACGGCCAGGGCCAGGAGGACGAGGAGGAGCCCCGCCTGCGTCCGGCTCGGCACCCGGCAATGGAAGACCAGGGCGAGCAGGCAGACTCCGAGCAGGACGGCCGGGAACGGCGAGTACTGCATCTTGCTGAACCCGGCGACCGCCGCGGCGCCGACCAGGAGGGCCAGGGCCTTGACCCGCCGCGGGTCGAGCGGATCGAGCCCCAGGAGGAGCACCGTCGCCAACTGGGCGACGATCAGCGCCGGGTCCGCGTAGAGACTGTTGAAGAAGAGAAGGAAGCCGGGGTCGTAGACTACCCACGCGATCATCAGGAGCGGCAGGACGTTCACCCCCGCGAAGAACGCGGCTGCCAGGACCGCCACGCTCGCCAGCCAGTACACGGTCCCGATCCGCCGCAGGTCGAGGCTGCCGCCGTCGGTGCCCCGCTGCGGGAGGGTGACCAGCCAGGCGAGCAGGCTGGGGCTGGTGAGCGATTCCTTCAGGTCGGGCGTGGTGAGGGGATAGGAGCAGACCACGTGGGAGCCCTGCCGGGGCTGCGGGTCCACCTGGATGCCGGCCGGCCGCGCCACCCGCCAGTAATCGAGGTTGTCCGCCACCCCCACGCACGGCTCGCGCAGGATGGTCACGCCGGCGCGGGCCGCGAGGAGGAGGACGCCGGCGAGGGCCAGGTAGCGGAGGGCCTTCAGGGTCCCCGCCCGTGCTTGCGGCGGCGCCGGGTTCATGGAGGGGGAGTAGATCACACGCCCTGCGCCGCGGCGGCTCGGCGCCCGTTGCAGCGGCCTGTTGCAGAGTGCGGCAGGGGATTGGAACGATACAACGACCTGGCGGAGCGAGCGGCAGGCTTTTGCAGGGTGCGACGGTGGATTGCAACGCTTCAATCGGCTGGCGCCACGGACGACGAGCCGTTGAAGATCGCGGCAGCGCGTCGTAGATGGCGACGGCGCGCCGCAAGGTGCGGCAAGGAGATGGAAGGTGCCGGCGCGCCGCCGGCGGTGGCAATGAATCCTTGACAGATGCGCCGGCTCGCAGGACGTTGCGGTGGAGCGTTGCCGGTGAGCAACGGGGCGTCGCGGCCTTGCAGTGCGCCGCCGTCCGCGCCGCCAGCTCGTCGCGAGTTGCAGCGCCGCGCCGCGAGGACAAAAAAAGGGGGCGTGCGGTGCACGCCCCCTCGGTGAAGCAGCGATCAGGAGATCAGATGGCGGAGGAGTCCGTGGGCGGCGCGGAGGCGTTCTGCTCGAGGCTCGGCTCCTCCGGCTTCGGCTTGCGGCCACGGAACGGCTGGATCCCGAACTCGACCAGCTTCTCCGAGCGCGGGCCATAGTGGTCCTTCAGCGTGGCCCGTACCGCCGACAGCGAGCGCCGCGCCTCCTCGATGGTGATCTTGAGCCGCTTGGAGACATCCTGGCGGCTCGCTGTCAGGGCTGCCTGCTGGCGGGCGAGCTCCAAGCCCCGGTCCAGCAGGGTGGCGATCCGGTTCTTCTGGGTCTCCAGGTATCCCAACTCGCTCGCGTTCGCGTTGAACGCGTCGAGGGCCCGCCGCAGCTCCCCCAGGCTGCCCGTGTACGTCCGCTGTCTCTTCGTCGTAGCCATTGTCCTATTCCTTTCTTGAACGAGCCGGTCCGGCTCAGGTCCGGCACCTCCATGGCGCCGCGACGGGCAGAGTATAGATCATGAAGACCGATTCGGGTCAATAGGCATAAATAGGTCTAGCTGTGGTAGATTCAACTTGCCGGCAGTGAGGCGAGGCTCTTTGACAACTGAAGGACTCATCCGAGGCGCGGCGCGTGGGCGGCGGAGCCGCGCCTCGATGAGGGGGCACGAAGAAGGCGAAGAAAGTCGGCCCGGACCCCTTGACTCCTCTCGCGGCGAGTCATAGGATCGCGACATCAGGACGTACCCGGAGGCGAATTCCGACTCCCCCATCCGGTGGAATCGCGTGTGCGGGGATGTCCTGGGGCAGCAGCGGCCGGCAAGGGTGCCGGCTGGTGGCGGCCCGGAAGGGAGGTGACGCTCCCGACCGGACCTCGCCACACACAGTCCTACTTGGGAGGATCTATGCGTAGCTTTGTGCAGGGTAGCACCTCGTCCGTCCGTCCGAATCACCCCAACGCCTTCACCGCTTCGTTCCTTGCCCGTCTGGGCGAGCGGGACGAGCCGCCCACGGCCGGCGACGCCGACGTGGCCGGGCCGTGGCGGATCGAAGCTGTTGTCTGGAGGGGGGGCTCGGGCTTCGGCCTGTTCCGGTTGGGAGAGACGCTGGCGCGCGGCTTCGCTCCGGCGGCGGTCTTCCCGTCCCGCTGGCTGGCGCTCCTGGGAGCGGCCATCCTGCCGGGCACGGGGAAGGACCCGCTCCTCCTCCTCTCCAAGACCCCCGACGCCGACGGCGCCTATCCCCTCGCCCTCGCGGGTGGCGGCAGCGGCGACGGGGGCGACGGCGGAGACGGAGAGGACGGTCCGGTCGGCTGGTTCCCCCTCTTCGAGGAAAAGGCGGTGGACGGCATGAACGTGCTGATCCACCTCCTCCAGTCGCCGGAGTCGCTCTCCTACCTGCTGGAGGCGGCCGGCGCCGTCGCCCTGGAGCGGTGCGGGGCGATCCTGGATGAACGGCTCGGGCGGGAGGGGGCGGCGGCGGGGTAGTCGCTGAGAATCACCGGCAGGTCGGGCGGGGGGAAACCTGCCCGGCCTGTCGGCCCGCTCTTGCGCATAGCTATTCTTGGAAATCTTGAAGTTGAGCGATTTTCTTGCCGTTTTCCGTCTTTGCCGGGTATGGCAAGCAAACTTCCCTTCATTCCAGGAGGCGGAGACCGGTTCGCGGTCTCTCGCTTCGAGCCCCCGGTACCCGGCAGCGGGGATGCTACCCTTACGGGTGTTTGCCGGGCACCCATCCAACTCGGGATTCCCTTCGGCCTTGAGGAGAGCATGAGCCTGGATATCGAGCGGGTCACGAGGAGGCCGCCGGCGCGTGTCCCCCGTCCGTCGCCCAACGGAGCGGCCGAGGCTTTCTGGCGCACGTTGCAGGCGCTCGAGGCCGAGATCCAGGACATCCCCCACTCCGGCGGCCGGCACGCCCAGGCCTGCGCGGTCACCGCGGCCACCCTGGAAGCCTTTTGGGCCCGGCTCCAACCTCGTGGCGCCAGGAGCTGGGAGATCCCCCGCCCGGTCCTCGATCAGCCCCTGCCTCCCCTGCCTGGGGCGGCGAGCCGGCTGGCCGCGGAGGCAGGGGTCATCGCGGCCCAACAGGAGCCGGTGACGGGCGGGTACATGATCGGCGAGCTCTACACGGCGCTCCTGCCGTCCGAGCTTCGCGCGCGGCACGGCATCTTTTATACGCCGCCGGCGCTCGTCGGCCGGCTGCTCGCCCTGGCCTCCCAGGCGGGCACGGACTGGTCCGTGGCCCACGTGCTGGACCCGGCCTGCGGCGGGGGCGCCTTCCTCACCCCGGTGGCGCTCCGGATGGCGGCGGCGCTGCGGGCCGAGGCGCCGGAGGCGGTCTTCCGGCACATCGTGGGCCACCTCCGCGGCTTCGAGCTGGACCCCTTCGGCGCGTGGATGTCGCAGGTGCTCCTCGAAGCGGCGCTGCTCGACCTCTGCCGGAGCGTCAAGAAGAGGCTGCCCACGGTCGTCACGGTCTGCGACGCGCTCACCACGCAGCCCGGAGAGCGGCGGTTCGACCTGGTCATCGGCAATCCTCCGTATGGACGCGTCACGCTCTCGCCGGACCTCCGGGAGACCTACCGGCGCAGCCTCTACGGCCATGCCAACGCCTACGGCCTGTTCATGGATCTGGCGGTCCGCTGGACCCGGCCGGGCGGGACCATCGCCTATGTCACCCCGACGGGCTTCCTGGGCGGCCAGTACTTCCAGCATCTCCGCGCGCTGATGGCCGAGGAGGCGCCGCCGGTGGCCGTCGACCTGGTCACCAGCCGTCGCCGGGTCTTCTCCGGCGTCCTGCAGGAGACCCTCCTGGCGGCCTACCGGCGGAACGGGCCGCGGAGGAAGGCCAGCGTCCATGTCCTGTCGCTCACCGGAGAGGCCGCGGCCGAGGTCGTCTCGGCGGGGACGTTCTCGCTGCCGTCCAAGGCGACCGATCCCTGGCTGGTGCCCCGCAGCCGCGAGCAGGAGGTGCTCATCTCACGGCTGCGGGAGATGCCCCACCGGCTGTCCGACTACGGGTACAAGGTTTCCACGGGGCCACTGGTCTGGAATCGCCACAAGCCGCAGCTCCGCGACGCCACCGTAGCGGGTGCCTACCCCATCCTCTGGTCCGAGTGCGTGACGCCCGACGGACGGTTCGAGCACCGCACGGAGAAGAAGAATCACTCTCCGTATCTCGCGACGAACCCGGGCCAGGAGTGGCTGCTGACGCGGGAGCCGTGCGTCCTGGTCCAGAGGACCACGGCCAAGGAGCAGCGGCGGAGGCTGATCGCCGCGGAGCTGCCGGTCCGCTTCATCCGGAAACACCGCGCGGTCTCGGTCGAGAACCACCTCAACATGGTAAAGCCCATCGTGGCGGCACCGCCGGTTCCCCTGCGCGTCATCGCGGCGATCCTCAACAGCGAGATCGCGGACAGCGTCTTCCGGTGCATCAGCGGCAGCGTGGCGGTGTCGGCGACCGAGCTGGAATGCCTGCCGTTGCCCCCTCCGAAGGAGGCGCGGCGCCTGCTCGACCTGCTGGAGGCCGGGGCGCCATCCGACGCCGTCGAGGGGCGCCTGCGCTCCCTCTACCTGCGGGAGAAGGCCGATGCCGCTGCCTGACCTGCTGACGATCCCAGAGATCCGGGCACGGCTGGAGGCGATCTTTCCAGAGGGGACGCCCCGCCGCTCCTACTTCACGCGCGACATCGCCGCCAACACCGTCTTCGTCATGCTCTACGGCGGAATGATAGAGAGTATGGGCCGATGGCTCGCTCCGAAGCACGTCTACTGCATGAGCGACAGGCAGGCTGAGCAACAAGGGGAAGGAGAGCGTATCGCTTATAACGAAAACGTCCTGAAACGAGGCTTCAAGCCAGCAGGCCAGCAATGGTACAAGGACAACACCCGAGAGTCGATCCGGGACGAGACCCTGAATGGTTTGGTGGGGGTCGGCGCGGCCATCTTGAAGTCGGGGGTCGCCACCAACTCGGGCAAGCCACGGTATGCACTGCAGGCTGGCTTTGCCGCTCTCTTCAATCCCTCTCTTCAAGAAGAAGGCCTCTCCACGGCGATCACGAGCTGGCGGGAGAAGCACTTGGACCCTCTCGTTCTGGCCCGGATGGCTCTGATCCGGCAGGGCGCGGCCGCCGCCACGGCTGACAACGTCGAGGTGAGGCTGCCCAACGGCTCTCTCCGGCAGCTTTCCTCCGGGCTCAGCTCGGTCATCTCCAAGGCAATCATTGAGGTGTTTGCCCCGGCGTTCCTGTATCAGCCGGCCATCATCCTGCTCAGCGAGAGCGGGAACAAGATCGTCGCCCAAGAGGCGGATCTGATTGCCCGCCTCGGCCTGAGGATCGACAAGGCCACGCTGTTGCCGGACATCATTCTCTTCGACTTGGCAGAGGGCCGGGAGTTGCTGGTTTTTGTCGAGGTGGTCGCGACAGACGGCCCGATTTCGGAGTCCCGCCGGCAGGCGCTGCTCACGGCGGCGGAGGGAGCCCGAATCCTGCCCGCCCGGATCGCCTTCGTCACGGCTTACTGGGACCGGAGTCACCAGGCCTTCCGGAAGAGCTTCGAGTCCCTGGCCTGGAACACGCTGGTCTGGTTCATGACCGAGCCGGAGCACGTCGTCATGCTGCGCGAGAAGCCGGAGCTGGAGAAGAGACGCATCTTCGACCTGATCCGCGAGGGCGGCTGAGCGCCGCCCATGGTCCGCGCCTTCACCAGCGCCGCGGCGCGTCCAGCACGCAGCGGATGGTGTCGCGGGCGATGAGGAGCTCCTCGTTGGTGGGGATGACGTAGACGCGCACCCGCGCCCCGTCGGTACCGATCTCCCCCTCCAGGCCGCCGGTGATGGCGTCGTTGCGGCCGGGATCGACGGTGATCCCCAGGAAATCGAGGTCGGCGCAGATCCGGCGCCGGATCTCGGGGGAGTTCTCGCCGATGCCGCCGGTGAAGACGAGGGCGTCGGCGCCGTTCATCCGCGCCAGGTAGGCGCCGATGTACTTCTTCACCCGCAGACAGAAGATGTCGATGGCGAGGCGGGCGCGGCGGTCCTGGTTCTCCTTCTCCTCGGCGAGCAGCTCGCGCATGTCGTTGGTCAGGCCCGAGATGCCCAGGAGGCCGGCGCGCTTGTTGAGCAGGGTGTCCAACTCGTCGAAGCTCATCCCCTCCTTGTGATGGAGGAACTCGAGCACCGACGGGTCGAGGTCGCCGCTCCGCGTCCCCATGACCAGCCCTTCCACCGGGGTGAACCCCATGGAGGTCTCGAGCGACTCGCCGCGCAGGATGGCGCAGGCCGAGCAGCCGTTGCCCAGGTGCAGGGTGATGATGCGGGTCTCCTCGTGCGGCCGGCCGGTGAGCTGGCGGTAGCGATAGGCCACGTAGCGGTGCGAGGTGCCGTGGAAGCCGTAGCGGCGCACCTTGTGGCGGACGTAGAGTTGGTAGGGGAGGGCGTAGAGGAACGACTCCGGCGGCATGGTGGAGTGGAACGAGGTGTCGAACACGGCCGCCTGCGGGATCCCCGGGCCGAACAGCTCGCGCGCCGCGGTGATCCCCCGCAGGTTCGCCGGGTTGTGCAGCGGCGCCAGGTCGATGGTGTCTTCGATCTGCGCGATGACGGCGTCGTCGATCAGGACGGAGACGCGGAGCTTCTCGCCGCCGTGGACCACCCGGTGGCCCACCGCGTGCACGTCCCCCAGGGAGCTGACGCCGGGGACCGACGCCTCCGGCGAGACCAGCCAGCGCAGGACATGATCCAGGGCTTGACGGTGATCGCGCAGCGGCGCGGTCAGGCGGCGCGCCGGCCGCCCTTCGGCACGCAGGGTGAGCAGCGACTCGCTGCCGACCCGCTCGACGACCCCGCGGGCCAGCTCGCGGTCCGCGTCGCGCTCGATGGCCTCCAGGTCGGTGGCGATCACCTGGAACTTGAGAGAGGAGCTGCCGCAGTTGAGGACGAGGATGTTCATGGAAGGAAGCCTACTGCACCGCCCGGCCTCTCTGGGGCCCGAAGTGGACACCCTCGCCGCCATGCTGGCCCGCCGGGCGGACGAGACCCCCGAGACCCTGGCCTTCGCTCAGGTCGGGGGAGAGAGCCTGGGCTACGGGGCGCTGCGGAGGGACGCGGAGGCGCTGGCGGGCGGGCTGGCCGGCCTGGGCGTCGGGCCGGGGGACCGGGTCGCGCTCCTCCTGCCGGCCGGGCTGGACTTCATCCGCGCGTTCTTCGCTCTCCAGCGCCTGGGGGCGGCCCCCTGCGCGCTGGACCCGGGAGCGCCGCCGGCGACGTGCGCCCGCCGCGCGGCGCGGGTGCGTCCGCGACTGGTTCTGACCAGCGGGTC
>DASPJI010000523.1:0-4661 GCA_035628695.1 Thermoanaerobaculia bacterium
GCCCCAGCCGGCCGCGGCCGTGCCCGGAGCGGCGCCGGCACCGCCCCCGGTGGACATCGCCGGCATGGTGGACCAGCAGCTCGCCCAGCGCGAGGAGGAGCTGCGCAAGCAGCTCGAGGCGCAGCAGGCGAAGCTCGAGAAGGAGCTGGCGAAGGCCAAGGCGGCGGGCCAGCCCACGCCGCAGCCCATGCCCCAGGCTACGGCGGCGCCCGCGCAGCCGGCCCCGGCCGCGG
Source organism: Thermoanaerobaculia bacterium (assembly GCA_035628695.1). Classification (GTDB taxonomy): domain Bacteria; phylum Acidobacteriota; class Thermoanaerobaculia; order Multivoradales; family UBA5704; genus DASPJI01. The sequence goes on from DASPJI010000523.1 coordinate 234, forward strand.
AGCCCTCCCCGTCGCCTGCCGCCGCGGCCGCCACCGTGGTGCCGCCGCCGGCCCCCTCTCCTTCTCCCGAGCCCGAGCCCCCCGCGCCGACGCCGCAGCAGGCGCAGCAGGCCGCCGCTCCCGAGCCGTCGCCGGAGCCGGAGCGCGCCCCCTCGCCGGTGGCGCCGGTGGCCGAGGCGGGCGATGTGGTGCCGCCGCAGCTTGTCAGCTCCCCGAAACCGCAGTATCCTCCCGTCGCCAGACGCATGCGGGTCGAAGGGACGGTCGTCGTCTCCGTCCTGGTGGACGAGCAGGGACAAGTCCAAGACGCGCGGGTGACGCAACCGGTCTCCCAGAAGGTGGGCATCAACGAAGAGGCATTGAAGGTGGCCCGGGCGGCCCGCTTCCGGCCCGCGACCAAGAATGGAGTCCGGGTCAAGATGTGGGCCCGCCTGACGATCCCGTTCAAGCTTTGATGCTGGCTTCCAGCCGCGACCCTGAAAGGCGCGGCTCCCGGCCGTCTCGACCGGGGGGGATTTTTCGGAGGAGACGATGAGCCTGACCGAGCAGCAGCAGAAGTTCTACGAGAACATCCTGAGCGTCTCCAAACAGGAGATGGACGAGCTCGATCGCATGATCGAGGAGGAGCTGGCCAAGGTGAAGGACCGCCTCGCCGAGCTCCAGAACGCCAAGAAGGCCTCCCGGCAGATGTACGATGCCGCCTGCATGCGGCTCGGCGTCCCGAACGATCTGGATGCCGAGGAGGGCGGCGGGCTCGCCGAGGCCTGAGGCGTTCTCGCCTCTCCCCGACGTTCCCGCGCAGCTCCGAACGAACCGGGCCCCCTCCGGGGCCCGCCGGCTGACATCGGCTGAACATCTCCTATGGCCTGGTTCCGCAAGACCAAGAAACCGAAGCCCATCCGCAGCGAGCGGCCGCGCAGCAATGTGCCGGAGGGGCTGTGGGTCAAGTGCGAGGGGTGCAAGGAGGTCATCTACTCCCGGGACCTCGACCGCAACCTCAAGATCTGCCCGAAGTGCGGCTACCACTTCCGGATCGACGCCCGCACCCGCATCGCCCTGCTCCTCGACGAGCCTACGCCGCGTGAGCTGTTCACCAATGTGAGCCCGAGCGACCCGCTCAGCTTCCGGGACACCAAGCGCTACCGCGACCGCGTCAAGACCTACCAGCAGATGGTGGGCGAGCGCGACGCGGTCATCGTCGTCCAGGGGCGGCTCGAGGACATCCCGGTGATGCTCGCCGTCATGGAGTACCGTTTCATGGGCGGCTCCATGGGGTCGGTGGTGGGCGAGAAGATCACCCGCGCGGCGGAGCGGGCGCTGGAGCGGCGCAGCCCGCTTATCGTCGTCTCGGCCTCGGGCGGCGCCCGGATGCAGGAGGGGGTCCTGTCGCTGATGCAGATGGCGAAGATCTCCGCCGCCCTCGCCCGCCTGCGCGAGGCCCGACTCCCCTACATCTCGGTGCTGACCGATCCCACGACCGGCGGCGTCACCGCCTCCTTCGCCATGCTGGGCGACCTCAACATCGCCGAGCCCGGGGCGCTGATCGGTTTCGCGGGCCCCCGCGTCATCGAGCAGACGATCCGCCAGAGCCTGCCCGAGGGGTTCCAGCGCAGCGAGTTCCTCGTCGAGCACGGCTTCCTCGACCTGGTGGTCAAGCGCTCCGAGATGAAGGAGACGCTCGCCCGCTGCCTGCGGCACCTGACGCCTCCCCGCCCCTGAGAGCAGGGGGCGTCGCCGTGCCGCGCACCGCCGATTCCATCCTTTCCCGTCTGGAGACCCTGGGCATCCGCCTGGGGCTGGACAACGTCCGTGCCGTGCTGGCGGCGCTGGGCGACCCGCAACGCCGCTTCCCCTCGATCCTGGTGGCGGGGAGCAACGGCAAGGGGTCGACCTCGGCGCTCCTCGCCGCCATGGCCTCCGCCGCCGGCTACCGCACCGGCCTCTACACCTCGCCGCACCTCGAGACGGTGGACGAGCGCCTGCGGATCGACGGCCGCCCCGTCCCCTCCGGCCGGCTGGGAGACCTGCTGGCCGAAGCCGTCGAGGCCGCCGAGCGGCGGACCGGCGCTCCGCCCACCTACTTCGAGGCGCTGACCGTCGCCGCCTTCCGTTGGTTCGCCGCGGAGCAGGTCGACCTCGCGGTCGTCGAGGTGGGGATGGGCGGCCGGCTCGACGCCACCAACACCTGCGAGCCGCTGCTCTCCCTCATCACCTCGATCAGCCTGGAGCACCGCGAGCACCTGGGGGACACCCTGGCCGCCATCGCCGGAGAGAAGGCGGGCATCCTGCGCCGCGGCCGGCCGGCCCTCATGTGGATCGACGAGCCCGAAGCGGCGGACGCCGTCCGCGCCGCCGCTCACACCCTGGGCACTGACCTCCGTTCCGCGCCGGACCTGGTCCACCTCGACGGCACCGAATCCCTCGGCTGGGACGGCCAGAGGGTCCGGCTGACCACCCCCGAAACCACCCACGACCTGCGGCTCGCCCTGCCCGGCCCCCATCAGATCCGCAACCTCGGGCTGGCCGTCCTGGCGGCCGAGACCCTGGCCGGCCTGGGCTTCGGCCGTCTGGACGCCCGCGCCATCGCCGACGGCGCCACCGCCTGCCGCTGGCCGGGCCGACTCGAGCCGGTCGAGCTCCCCGGCGGCCGCCGCGTCCTCCTCGACGCCGCCCACAACGCCGAAGGAGCCGCCGCCTTCGGCACCTTCCTCTCGACCCTCGCCACCCCCGTCGACCTCCTCTTCGGAGCCCTGGGGGACAAAGACATCGCCTCCATGCTCGCCGCCCTGGCTCCCCGAGCCCGGCGCCTCATCCTCACCGCTCCACCCAGTCCCCGGGCCGTCGCCCCCCATGACCTCCTCCGCCATCTTCCGGTCCCGGAAGGGGGGAGGGTTGGGGTCCGGGGGACCGGCGCAGGCGACTGGCAGCGTGGGAGGGGGGAAGGGGGGAGCGCACACGAAGGAGCCGAGCACGGTCCCCCGGACCCCAACCCGGAGGCGGCCCGCGAGCCGATCGTCGAGCCGGACCCCGACCGCGCCCTGGACGCAGCCCTCGCCTCCACCGACGGCGTCCTCACTGACCATGACGGCGTCCTCGCCGTCTGCGGCTCCATCTTCCTGGTCGGGGATATCCGGCGGCGGCTGCGCGAGCGCTTCGGCGTGCCGCCGCCGGCGGCCTACATCAGCGGATCGTAGAGCGGGAAGCGCTCACACAGCTCCCGCACCTGACGGCGGACCCGCTCCTGCGTGGCGGTGTCCTCCGGCGCTTTCAGCACCTCGGCGATCAGGTCCCCCACGATGTCCATCTCGGGCTCCCGCATGCCGCGGGTGGTGAGGGCCGGCGTGCCGAGACGGATGCCCGAGGCGACCAGCGGCGGGTTCGGGTCAAAGGGGATGGTGTTCTTGTTGACCGTGATGGCGGAGGCGTCCAGCGCCTTCTCCACCACCTTGCCGGTGAGGCCGGCGGCGCCCACATCCAGCAGGAACACATGGTTGTCCGTGCCCCCCGACACGACCCTGAGCCCGAGGTCCACCAGCCGCTTGGCCAGCCGCGCCGCGTTGGCCACGATCTGCCGCTGGTACTCCTTGAACTCGGGCTGCTGCGCCTCGTGCAGCGCCACCGCCTTGGCCGCGATGATGTGCATCAGCGGACCGCCCTGGAGGCCGGGGAAGACGGCGCGGTCCACGTCCTTGGCGAACTCCTCCTTGCACATCACCAGACCGGCCCGGGGACCGCGCAGGGTCTTGTGGGTGGTGGTGGTGACGAAGTGGCAGTGCGGCACCGGCGACGGGTGGAGGCCGGCGGCCACCAGGCCCGCGATGTGGGCGATGTCGGCCAACAGCAGGGCGCCGGCCTTGTCGGCGATCGCCCGGAAGCGCTCGAAGTCGATGACCCGGCTGTAGGCGCTGGCGCCGCAGACGATCAGCTTCGGCCGCTCCTCCATCGCCTGCCGCTCGACGGCGTCGTAGTCGATCCGCTCGCTCTCGCGGTCGACGCCGTAGGCCACCACCTGGAAGTCACGGCCCGAGTAGGACAGGCGGTGCCCGTGCGTGAGGTGACCGCCGCAGGAGAGGTCCATCCCCATCAGCTTGTCGCCCGGCCGCAGGAAGCCGAAGTAGACGGCCATGTTGGCCGAGGTGCCGCTGTGGGGCTGGACGTTGACGTGCTCGGCGCCGAACAGGCGCTTGGCGCGCTCGATGGCCAGCCGCTCGGCGACGTCGACGAACTCGCAGCCGCCGTAGTAGCGGCGGCCGGGATAGCCCTCGGCGTACTTGTTGGTGAGGACGCTGCCGGCGGCCTCCATCACCGCCTGGCTGACGAAGTTCTCGGACGCGATCAGCTCGAGCCCGAAGTTCTGCCGGTTCCGCTCGTCGGCGATGGCCTGGTAGATCTCGGGGTCGGCGGCTTTCAGCGAACGGTAATCGAGCA
>DASPJI010000524.1:0-3003 GCA_035628695.1 Thermoanaerobaculia bacterium
TCACTGGTTCGAACGCCCGTCCCCTCGGCGCGGTCGACGGCGTGCTCCTCTTCGCGGCGGACGACGGCGCCTCCGGCCGCGAGCTGTGGAAAACCGACGGCACCGCCGCCGGCACCGCCCTCCTCACCGATCTGGAGCCGGGAGCCGGCGGCTCCGGCCCCGAGGCGCTGGCGGTCATTGGCGGACAGCTCTTCTTCAGCGCCATGACCAGCGCTCACGGCAGCGAGCTCTGGGTTTCCGACGGCACGGCCGCCGGCACCTTCATGGTGGCGGACATCTTCCCGGGTGCCGGCCACGCTCTGGCCGGCGGGCCGCCCGTCCCCGCCAACAGCTTCGTCGCCATAGCCGCGGGCAAGCTCTTCTTCGCCGCGAACGACGGCTCCCACGGCAGCGAGCTCTGGATGAGCGACGGCACCGAAGCCGGCACCACCCTGGTCCAGGACATCTACCCGGGAACCACCGGCAGCGGCCCGAGCGAACCGGTGGCGATGGGCGGGCAGGTCTACTTCGTGGCCGCGGACGACACTCACGGCCGGGAGCTGTGGAAGACCGACGGCACCGGCACCGTCCTGGTGAAGGACGTGGCGGCAGGGGCCGCCGACGGCCACTCCCCCTTCGGCTTTAGCGCGCTCACGGCATTGGGTTCCCAGTTGCTGTTCTTCGCCCAGGACGGCACCCACGGCACCGAGCTGTGGACGAGCGACGGCACCGAGGCCGGCACCGCGCTGCTGGCCGACCTCCAGCCGGGCCCCGGCTCCTCCTGGTTCGGCGAGATCATCGGCTTCGATTTCAGGATCGTCTCCGGCGGTCGCTGGTACTTCCGGGTCTACGACGGATCTCCCTTCGAGGGGCGGGAGGTCTGGGTCTCGGACGGCACCCCTGCCGGCACCCACCTGCTGAAAGAGATCAACGCCCAGACGTCCGCCTTCGATGTGCTCTGGAACGGCACGCTCTGGGGCCGGGCGCTGGCCGATGCCGGCGGGGCGCTGTTCTTCCGGGGGAACGGTGGCAGCACCGGCGGCGAGCTGTGCAAGAGCGACGGCACCCCCGCCGGCACCGGCGTGGTGGCCGACCTCTGGCCCGGGGAGGGGACGTCGTCCGTCCAGGGGCTGACCGGCCTCGGCGGCACGGTCCTCTTCTCCGCCGACGACAACGCCAACGGCAGCGAGCTGTGGGCGAGCGACGGCACCGCCGCCGGCACCGAGCTGATCGCCGACCTCCAGGCCCCGATCACCGGCTCGCCCGACGACTACCCGCGGCAGCTCGTGCGTCTGGGCAGCTCCGTGCTCTTCGCCGGCACCGGCGGCTTGTGGAAAACCGACGGCACCGCGGCCGGCACCGAGCAGCTCTATTACGAGCTCGACATCGGCGTGCCGGCCGTTCTGGGGTCCGAAGCCTTCTTCAGCGGCCTCGTCTCCGGAATCGACGGCGAGCTCTGGAAGAGCGACGGCACCGCCGGCGGCACCCTCCTGGTGAGGGACATCCGGCCGGGGACCGACTCCTCGGCACCGGATGGCCTGGTGGTCGCGGGGTCTCTGCTCTTCTTCTCCGCCGACGACGGCAGCGCCGGCCGCGAGCTGTGGAAGAGCGACGGCACCGAGGACGGCACGGTCGTGGTGAAGGACATCGTGCCCGGCGCCGGCTCGTCCATCCTCATGAGCTCCAGCTATCCGGAGGGAGGAGAGATCGCCCTGGCGGCCGCCGGCTCCACGGTGTTTTTCCTGGCGAGCGACGGCGTGGCGGGCGAGGAGCTGTGGAAGAGCGACGGCACCGAGGCCGGCACCGTCCTGGTCAAGGACATCTTCCCCGGCCCGCGCTCCTCCGAGATCCGCTGGCTGACAGGCGTCGGGAGCCAGGGAAACCGCGTCTTCTTCGTCGCTGACGACGGCGTCCACGGCCGCGAGCTGTGGGTGAGCGACGGCACGGCGGCGGGCACGGTGCTGGTCGAGGACATCCTCCCCGGCGCCGGCTCGTCGCTGCCGGCGGAGCTGTCGGCCCACGAGGACGTCCTCCTCTTCTCGGCCCACGACGGCGCCCATGGCCGCGAGCCCTGGCGTAGCGACGGAACCGCCACGGGCACCCGGCTCGTCCAGGACATCGCGCCCGGCCCGCGCCCCTCGACCCCTCTGCGCTTCACCCGCTCGGGCTCCCGCGTCTACTTCGCCGCCACCGACGCCGCGACCGGCTTCGAGCTCTGGGCTCTGCCGGTGGCCCAGCTCACGGGCCCCGGCTTCTATACCGTCACCCCCTGCCGGGCGGTCGACACCCGGACGGGCGCGCCGCTCGCCTCGGGCGTCAACCGCACGTTCATGGTGGCGGGCTCCTGCGGCATCCCGGCCGACGCCACGGCGATCGCGGCGAACCTCACCGTGCTGACACCGGCGGGCGGCGGCTTCGTGGTGGCCTGGCCCGCGGGCACGCCGCTCCCCGGCACGAGCAACGTCAACTTCAGCGCCGGCCAGACGCGCGCCGCCAGCTCCATCCTCTCCCTGTCCGCCACCGGCCTGGCGGCCCGTGCCACCCTGGCCGGCGGCGGCACGGTGCATCTGCTCGTGGATGTGGTGGGCTACTTCAAGTGAGGCTCACCGGCAGGAGGGCCAGGCGGCGGGCCGTTTGAAATCTATCGATTGTCAAAGAACCTCCGCGGTCCGCCCCGCCTCGGACCTCCTCCGCCCCGCGGGTCGTGAGGGTACGCGGGTTTCGCGTCCCGGCCGCCCCGAGTCCCACCTCTCGTGACCCGGCGAGCCCATCGCTCGACCCTCGTCCGCTCTGCCGCGACCCCCGGGTCGAGAGCCTGGACCCAAGGGTCGTGACTACCGCGGCTCGGGTCCGACGAAGTGACCCGAGGGTCAAGAACCTTCAAGCTCGGGTCCAATTGAAGACGAGAAGCCAAATGATGGTTCTATAAGACCGTATCGAGCCAAGGAAGTCAATTTCGGTCTTGCATCCGGCCGGGACCCCATGTAGAGTGGCTGGCGCACCGTTGATTGAGGAGCCTGAATG
>DASPJI010000525.1:0-4745 GCA_035628695.1 Thermoanaerobaculia bacterium
GGCGCACGAGGTCGCGCACCAGTGGTGGGGCCAGCAGATGGTCGGCGCCAACGTGAAGGGTGTGGGCATGCTCCACGAGACGCTGGCGCAGTACTCGGCGCTGATGGTCACCGAGCACGAGCTCGGCCGGCAGCGGATGCGCCGCGTTCTCCAATACGAGCTGGACTGGTACCTCCGCGGCCGCGCCGGCGAGCGCGGCGTGGAGCCGCCTCTCGCGCTCGTCGAGCGGCAGGACTACGTCTATTACCACAAGGGCGCACTGGCGATGTATGCCCTCCGCGATGCCGCGGGTGAGGAGCGGCTCAACCGTGCGCTGTCGCGGTACCTCTCGAGGGTCGCCTTCCAGGGGCCGCCCTACACCACTGCAGCCGAGCTCCTCGCGGAGGTCCGCCAAGTGGTGCCCGAGGGGTCGAAGCATCTGGTCGAGGACCTGTTCGAGAGGATCACGACGTTCGACAACAGGCTCGCCGCCGCGACCTCCACCGAGCGCGCGGATGGCACGTTCCTCGTCCGCCTCGAGCTGGAGGCCCACAAGCTGCGGGGCGACGGCACAGGCGCCGAGCGGGAGATCCCGATCGACGATTGGATCGACATCGCGGTCTTCGGCGAGGGAGAGGAAGGTGAGGGCGGCGGCACCCCGCTGTTCCTCGAGCGGCGACGTATCCGTGCCTCGCCGGTCGCCCTCGAGATCGTCGTCGGCGGGCGGCCCGCGTGGGTGGCGATCGACCCGTACTACAAGCTCATCGACCGCAACCGCGGCGACAACGCGCGCGCCGTGTTGTCGGCGGGCGCACAAACTCCATCTGCCCTTAGATGACCTCGTCTGAAGCCAGACGGCCCGGATCACTCCGGGCCGTCCTCTTCTCTATCTTCTACTTCCTACCCTTCCCCGCCCACCCGCTCCGCCAGGATCACCCCCGCCTTCTCCAGCGCCACCTGGCCGCAGGCCTCCAGGAAGCCCGCGAGCGCCAGGGGGGAGCGCATCAGTCCGTCGACGAGGTTGAGCGCGTCGATCAGGGCGGGGTTGAAGACCGCGGCGTGGCCGATGACCGCGCCCCAGCACTCGCGGCTCTCGATGGCCCAGCCATCGGCATCCCGCTCCTCCCGGAACCGGTATGCGGCATCCCGCGCCAGACCGGGAAGGAGCGCGGCGACGAGTTGCGCCGCCCAGGAGGACTCGAAGCGGGCGAAGGGCCGGAAGCTCCGCTCCCGGCTCTCGCCGGCACGGAAGAGCCCGAAGCCTCCACCCTCCTCCTCCGGCAGCGGCTCGACATGCCAGGGGCCGGCGAGATCCGCCTCCGAGGCGGTGGGCGGCTCCTCCTGCTCCTCTAGACGCTTCAAGAAGTCCGCGTCGAAGGCGTTGGGGGTCACCTCGTCCGGATCCGGCGCCGCCTCATCAGGCGCCTTCTCAGGCGAAAACGGCGATGACGACGTGGGGGGAACGACGTTGTTACCATCCTTTGTACTGCGCATTGGGGTGCTCACTCCTTTGCGTAGAGGTCCGGGGTCGAGCGTCCAACTCTTCCCCGGGCCGCTTTCTAGGTGGTCCCGGCCGGCTGGCGCGAAGAAGCTATCGCCGGCCGGGGTCTTCCCTTGTCAATGAACGCGTCCGCTCGAACGGCAACGGATGGTGAGAGGATAGCGGAACGTCCGCAAGGACGTCAAGGGGTTTTTCGAGGGAACGGGAGAGCGTCGAAGAGCGCCGAGCGGGGCGGGCAGTTCTCTCTCGGCAAACCGACGGAGGGCGTCAGATGAGGTCGGAGCCGGGGAGGATCAAATCGAGGAAATGGACGTTGCCGCCTTCATCGCCGACGATCACCACCCTGTTCAGGACAGCTACCGAAGTGACTGAGTGGTCGAAGGTGAACACAGCCAAGCAGGCGCCTGTCCCCAGATCCCACAGACGTAGCGTCCCATCGCCTGACCCTGAGAGCGCCTGGTCCTCCCCCACCGCCGCCAATGCGTTGACCGAACCGGTATGGCCAAAGAAGATGCGCAGACAGGCGCCCGTTTCAAGCTCCCACAGACGCACGGTGAGGTCGAGCGAGCCCGATAATCCCCGCCCTCTACCCACTGCCGTCACCGCAGTGACTGGAAGGAGATGCCTCTCGAAAGTACGCAGGCAGGCGCCCGTATCGACGTCCCACAGACGCACAGTACCGTCCCTTGAGCCTGACAACGCCCGCCGCTCCCCCACAGCCGCCAACGCGCAGACCTCGGTGTTCCCTTCGAACGTGCGCAGGCAAGCACCCGTCTTAGCATTCCACAGGCACAGCATGCCGTCAGAACCCAGTATTGCATTCCCCTCTCCCACCATTGCCAGAACATTTGCGCCAGCTTGCCCCTCAAACTGACGCAGGCAAGCGCCCGTTCTAACATTCCATAGACGCAGCGAGCCGTCACGCGAGCCCGATAGCGCCAGCCGTCCCCCCACAGCCGTCAACGCGTAAATTCCGGTGTGCCCATTGAAGGTGCGTAGGCAGGCGCCCGTCTTAACATCCCACAGACACAGGGGACCGGTGGTCGCGCCTGATAGCGCCTGCCCCTTCTCTAAGATCGTCACTGAACAAACCGAACCAGTATGCTCGCTACGCAGGAAAGCCGCAGGCAGGAGGCTCGCGCGTCGAGGCAGGAGGCCGGAGCCGCCAGAAAGAAGTAGTCGCTCTTTTCCGGCGGCACGGGCCTCCTGCATGAGGCGCTCCCATCCCCAGATATCCCCTTCCGGAAGCCGGCCCACGAGCTGACCCGCCAACTGCTCGGGATAGAGGATGAGAGTCAATACCGAGCGGTAAATCACACTTCGTACTATGCGGAGATCAGGGTCGTGGAGAAGATAATCAAAGCCGCCGATTAACGCTATTACATTCGTTGCCTGGAGCCTCGCCGCAAGAAAGCGGAAATTGAGAAGGAGCTCGCGTAGGATGTCGCTGTGGCCGCCATGTACCAAGTGGTAGGGCAGCCAGCGCCAGAGATAGCTCTCCGAAAGTGGCAGATCAGCCCAGCGGCCACTTGCTGACCGGCTCCGCGCGAGGAAGTCTTGGTGCAGCGCGGCGATGGCGTCGCCCTGTCGGCCAATGAGGTACTTGCGAAATACGTCGTGGAGACGAAGGGTACCGGCGTCGAGGTCGAGGCTCAGGAGCAGGGAGAGCCGATGAAGCCGGCGGGCGAGTTGCTTCGCCTCGAACGCCGAGCACGACCACAGGCGCTCGACGATCTGCAGCGGCACGTCTTCGTCCTCCGGGAAGATCGCCAAGGCCTCGAACCTTCGCTGCTCGTCCTCTGAGAGCCGCCGGAGACTCACTTCGAGGGTTCGGCTCACCGCCTTCTCCCGCTCGGAGCTGTACTTCTGGTCGAACGCTTCGAGACCGGCAGCGTCGAGACCCTCGCCGATCTCGTCTAGGGCCTTCTCGACCCCGAGTCCATCCTCTACTAGGTCTCGGAGCGTTCGGTTGACGAGCTTGAGCAGGATCGGCCACTCGCCGAGGGTACGGGCCAAATCCTCGAGGCGCGACCGGAGGCCCTCCGCGACTGGCAGCTCCGCCGTGAGGAGCTTCACCGCCTCGTCCAGCCGCATGGCGTCGACATCGACGCAGGCACAGCCGTCGGGCAGGGTTTCGCGGAGCCGGGTCGTGACGAGGAGCCCCGTCCCGGCTCCACGGAAGGGCTGGACGTCGGCCGGGCTCCAGGCGTCGTCCACCACGACCAGGACCCGCCGGCCGGCGAGGATCTCGCGGAGGCGAGCGGCGGCGGCCTCGACGGTGTCGAAGTGAGGCAAGTCGCCTGGAGTCCAGAAGCGGATCAGGTCCAGGACCCGGGACAGGCGGTCGGCCTCGCTCGCCTGGTCGCCGATCGTGGTCCACAGGATGGCGTCGGGATAGGCGGCGCGGACGCGGTCGTCATGGCAGAGAGCCTGGGCCAGGGTCGTCTTGCCGAACCCTCCGGCCCCTCGGAGCGCCGAGGTGATGCCCACCGCCGAGGCGCCGCTCCCGCAGAGAATGTCGCGGATCTGATCCAACTCCTCGCGCTCGACGAAGCCCTCGGGACGGATGGCCATGCAGCGGTAGCCGGTGGGCGCAGGATCGATCAGCGCGGGGAAGTACTTCCGGAGGAGGTCCGGATGGTCTTCCAGGTGGTGGCAGATCTCGTCCCACGAGACGACCGTCACCGGAAAGCCGGCGTCCGTAATCTTCCGGGCCGCCTCCTGGCAATGGACATCGCTCCGGGCGGTCGTGGCGATGATGAACCGGGAGAGCGCCGGCTCGAACGTCCGCGCCTTCTCTACCTCTTCCTCGATCACCTTCGGCGTCAGATTCTCTTCAAGACGCTTGCACTGCACGCCGGCCCACTCCCGGCCGCCTTCGGGCCGGCCGTAGACGTCCACCCCGGCCTGCGGCTGGCCCTGCCGGCCGTGCTTCTGGGCGTCCGGGTCGTTCCAGAGCCGGCGCCAGAGGTCGAGACAGAGATCTTCGAAGTCCTGCCAGTTGCGCAGGGGCGGGAGGGCGAGGGGGCGGGGCATTGAGGAAGAGTTTAAAGCACCGGAGGGGCCGGCCCGCCCTCCCCAAGAGCACCCCCCCACCTCGATCCTCCCCCGCTCCCTCCCGCGCCACCGCCCAGGGGGGGAGGAAGCCCCATAGGCGCTAACTTAGCGTCTTCATGGCACGAGGTCCTATAATCTCGTGCCATGGAACCTTTGGCGATCCTTAAAACGCAGTGGGAATCCCTCCTGGCAATGTTGCCCCGCCAGA
>DASPJI010000526.1:0-6027 GCA_035628695.1 Thermoanaerobaculia bacterium
ACGGGAAGGGGAGGCCGCGGGGATCGGTGGGATCGTCGCGCAGGCTCACCGTCCGGCTGAACACCGGGTTGCCCAGGTGCCCGCGGAGCAGCGACGTCCCCTCGCGGAACGAGGCCGCGGACAGCGCGTAGCGGTTGAGCAGATCGAGGATGCGCGCCACCGCCTCCTGGGAGAGGATCAGGGGGACGAGGCCGTCGGGCGCCTCGCCCGGCTCCCGTCCGGCGGAGGCCTGCCGGCGCCGCGCCTGCTCCACGACGCCGCGCGGGTCGAGCGCCGCCAAGTGCCGCGAAGCCGCGGCGGCCCGCCCGGCGCCGGGGCCGCGGCCGCAGCTCACCTCGATCGACACCGCCGTGGCCGCCGCCGAGCGCCGCAGCCCGGCGCTGTTGGCCACCGCCACCCGCCCCTCGGCCCAGCCGATGCGCACCTGGCTGTCGGCGGTGTCGCGATCGGCCAGCTTCTGCACCCTCTCCTTGACGCCGCCCTGGGTCAGCCGCGCCACCTCGGGGTCGAAGAGGCCGGGCTCCTCGGCGGGCGGCAGGGGGCCCGGAGAAGCGGGGACCGGCCACTGCTCCGCCGGCACCGGGTCCGCGAGCCGTGCCTGGGCGAGCGCCACCCGCATCGCGTTCTCCAGGTCCGACAGGTCCGCCGCCTCGGTGCGGTGGTAGCCGATACGGCCGGACTGCCGCACCCGCACCAGGATGGTCCGCTCCCGGTACTGGAAGGTGTCGCGCCGGTACTTGGCGTTCGACTCCCGGCCGCGGCGGATCTCGAGCCAGGCGAGCTCCGTGGTGTCCGCCGGCGAGGCGGCGAGCACCCGGTCCAGGCGCGCCATCATCTCGTCCAGGGACGCAAGAGGGGAGTCGGCGGACGGCATGGGCGGGAAGTCTAACGCAAGTGACTGAGCTTCAACGCGGTGGCCCGCGGCCTGCCCCGGGTATGGCTTGTCCTTTGCAACCCATGGCTGTCAGAATGGTCAGCCGAACTGGGAGATATGGTTGAAATGACTAGGCTGACGCCTGTTTTCGTGGGTTTTCTCTGCGGCATCGCGCTGTTGGGCGCGGCCCTGCCCTCCTATGCAGAGGACAGCGCCGACCTCATTCTGAGGCAGGGCGTCTTCTATCCGGTCCAGCCCGCTGCCCGGGTGGAGGGGAGCCTCGCCATTCGCGAGGGGCGCATCGTCTATCTGGGGCCGGACGCCGGCGCCGAGCCGTTGCGCGGGCGGCAGACGCGGGTCATCGAGCTGAACGGCCGCATGGTGACTCCGGGTCTCATCGACGCCCACTCGCACCTCGCCGGTCTGGGGGCCGCCCTCGAGCAGGTGGACCTGGGCGGCGCCGCGACCTATGAAGAGGTCGTGCGCCGGGTGCGCGAGGCGGCGGCCAAGGTGCCCGCCGGCTCCTGGGTGTTCGGCCGCGGCTGGGACCAGAACCTCTGGCCCGGCCAGCAGTTCCCCACCCACGAGGCGCTGTCGGCGGCGGTGCCCGGCCATCCCGTCTGGCTCACCCGCGTGGACGGCCACGCCGCGCTGGTCAACGCCCGGGCGATGACGACGCTGGGGATCGGCCCGCAGACGCAGGACCCTGCCGGCGGCCGCTTCCTGCGCGACGCCCAGGGCCGGCCCACCGGCGTGCTGATCGACAACGCCATGAACCTGCCCGGAGGCGGCGAGGTGCCGGAGGCGTCGGCCGACGATCTGAAGCGCCAGATCCGGCTCGCGGCGCGCCACTGCCTGGAGCGCGGCCTGACCACGGTGACGGACATGGGGATCGGCGACGCGGTGTACCGTGCCTACTCCGACCTGCGCCGGGCCGGCGAGCTGCCGCTGCGCGCCTCGCTCTTCCTCACCGACGACGCGGCGCTCCTCGATAGCTGGTTCCGGCGCGGCGCCGAGGTCGACCCCAAGGCGCGGCTGCAGGTGCGCGGCGTCAAGCTCTACGCCGACGGCGCCCTCGGCAGCCGCGGCGCCGCCCTGGTGGAGCCCTACAGCGACGACCCGGGGAACCTCGGCCTGCTGACCACGCCGGGCGCGCACCTGCTGGACGTGGCGCGCCGGGCGGGAGCCGCCGGCTTCCAGGTGGCGATCCACGCCATCGGCGACCGCGGCGGGGTGGTGGCCCTGGACGCGCTGGAGCAGGCGATGGGCGGCCCCAACCCCGGGGTGCGCTTCCGCCTGGAGCATGCCCAGGTGCTGCGCCTGCAGGACATCGAGCGCATGGCGCGGCTGGGGATCATCGCCTCCATGCAGCCGACCCACGCCACCTCGGACATGCCGTGGGCCGACGAGCGGGTGGGCGAGGCGCGCTTGGCCGGGGCCTATGCCTGGCGCAAGGTGCTCGCCGCCAACGGCCGGCTGGCGCTGGGCAGCGACTTCCCCGTCGAGCAGGCCGATCCGCGGCTCGGCCTCTATTCCGCGGTCACCCGCCAGGATCTCCAGGGGGAGCCGGCCGGCGGCTGGCTCCCCGGCGAGCGGCTGACCCGCGAGGAGGCGCTGCGCGGCTTCACCCTGGACGCCGCCTGGTCGCTCTTCCTGGAGAAGGAGGTGGGCTCGCTCGAGGTCGGCAAGCGCGCCGACCTGGTGGTCTTCGCGCGCGACTGGATGACCGCCCCCGAGGCGGAGATCCCGCGCATCGAGGTCGACATGACGCTGGTGGACGGCCAGGTGGTCCATGACCGGGCCGCGGGAGGTCGGGCACGTTGAACGGCCGTGCCCTCCGGCCGCTCGCCGCCGCGGGCCTCGTCCTGCTCGCCCTGGGGGCCGGTTCCCGGGCGGCCGGCGACGACTTCATGCCGCAGCGCAAGGCGATGATCGCGCGGCTGCGGCAGCACGGCATCACCAAGCCGGAGGTGCTGGCGGCGATGCAGCACGTGCCGCGTCACCTGTTCGTGCCGGACGCGGTCCAGGCCGAGGCCTACAGCGACAAGCCGCTGGAGGTGGGGCAGGGGCGCACCATCTACCAGCCCTACGTGGTGGCGCTGATGACCTCTCTTCTCGAGCTCGAGCGCGGCGACAAGGTCCTGGAGGTGGGCACCGGCTCGGGATACCACGCCGCCGTGCTGTCGCGCATCGGCGGCGAGGTCTACTCGATGGAGATCGTCGCTCCGGTGGCCCGGCAGGCGGCGAAGAAGCTGGGGATCCTGGGGTACAAGAACGTTCACATCCGGGTAGGGGACGGCTATCAGGGGTGGCCCGACCAGGGGCCCTTCGACGCCATCCTCCTCTCGGCGGCGCCGCCGACCATTCCCAAGCCGCTGCTCAAGCAGCTCAAGGTGGGCGGGAAGATGGTGGCGCCGGTGGGCGGTTTCTTCCAGGACCTGCAGGTGATCACGAAGACGGCCGACGGCATCGAGACGCGGGCGATCATCCCGGTCCGGCTGTCGCCGATGACGGGTAAGGTGAGAGATGGGCAGTAGCACGAGAAAACATTCCGCCGCGGTCCTCCTGGGCCTGTGGCTCCTGGGGCTGGCGCCGCTGGCCTCGATAGCGTCCGCCGGCGCGGACGAGCACAAAGCGGACCGCCGCCGCATGGTGGAGCAGGTGCGCGAGCGCGGCGTCGTGGACCCGCGGGTGCTCGCCGCCATGGAGCGGGTGCCGCGCCACCTCTTCGTCCCCAGGGCGCAGCAGGGCGAAGCCTACGACGACAAGCCGCTCGCCATCGGCTGGGGGCAGACCATCTCGCAGCCGTCGATCGTCGGCCTGATGACCTCGCTCCTCGATGTCAAGCCCGGCGACAAGGTGCTCGAGATCGGCACCGGCTCGGGGTACCAGTCGGCGGTGCTGTCGCGCATGGGGGTCGAGGTCTATTCGATCGAGATCCTCGAGCCGCTGGGCGAGCAGGCGCGCAAGACCCTCGCCCGCCTGGGGTACGGCAACGTCCACCTGCGCATCGGTGACGGCTACAAGGGTTGGCCCGCCGAGGCGCCGTTCGACGCCATCCTGCTGACCGCCGCGCCGCCCGAGATCCCCAAGCCGCTGCTCGACCAGCTCAAGCGCGGCGGCAAGATGGTGGTGCCCGTCGGCACCTTCTTCCAGGACCTCCAGGTCCTCACCAAGCACCGCGACGGCAGCGTCGAGAAGAAGAGCGTCGCCGCGGTCCGCTTCGTCCCCATGACCGGCCAGGCCCAGGAGCGCAAGGGCGGCCACTGAAACGTCCGGCCGCGCCGCGACACTCTTCCTCCGGGAGGTTCTGGTAGGCTTCGCCCTACCCACCCGGAGGAGAGCTGCGAAGTGGAGCTGGAGCGGGAGAGCATCCTAGGACTGGACAACATCCGGCTCGGCCTGCCCGTAGCCGGCGTCGGCAGCCGCACGCTCGCCGGGCTGGTCGACTACCTCTGCCTGGGAGTGGTGGTGGCGGCGTGGCTGGTGATCTGCGCCGTGATCGGCTGGCTGGACGGCGACTGGGGCATTGCCCTGGTGGTCGTGGGCCTGTTCCTCCTCGAGTGGTGCTACTTCTCCATCCTGGAGGTTGTGACCGGCGGGCGGACCCTGGGCAAGCGCGCCGTCGGCCTGCGGGTGGTGACCGCCGAGGGGGCGGCCCCCGGCGCCGGTGCCCTCGTGACCCGTAACCTGGTGCGCAGCCTGGACCTGCTGTTCGGCGTGCCGCTGATGGCGCTCGACCCGATGTCGCGCCGCCTCGGCGACCGGCTCGCCGGCACGGTGGTCGTCCACGACCGGCGGCGCGGGCCGGAGCCGCTCCTGGGGCGGACGCCGCCGGGCTGGGGCGCGCGGGAGGTGGCGGTGGTCGAGGCCTTCCTCGCCCGTGAGGGCGAGCTCGAGGACGCCGGCCGGTCCCGCGAGATGGCGTTGCGGCTCCTCGCCCGCGTCGAGCGCGACGCCCCCGGGTTCCTCGACGGCGTGGACCAGTCCGATCCGGTCCGGGCGCTGCGCGAGGCGCTCCAGGTGGAGCGGGTCTGATGGAGTACTCCCGCTTCGTCCGCCTGCGGCGCCCGGTCTGGGAGGCCTTCGAGGCCAGGCTCCGCGGGCTGGACGGCGCCGGTCGCTCCGGCCGTGCCGGCCTCAGCCACCAGGGCCTCGAGGAGCTGGCCTTTCAATACCGCCAGGTGCTCCACGATCATGCCCTGGCGGCGGCCCGCTACCCGGGCACGGCGGCCGCCGGCCGGCTGGAGGCCCTCGCCCTCGAAGGGACGCGCCGGCTGACCCACGGCGGGCGCGAGGGGGGAGGCGGGCTGCGCCGCTTTTTCTCCCACACCTTCCCCGCCGCCGTCCGTCGCCATCTGGGGGCCCTGGGGGTGGCGACCGGACTCTTCTTCCTGGCGGCCGCCTTCGGCCTGGTGCTCGCCATGCTGCAGCCCGGCGTCGGCGTCTCCTTCCTGGGGCCCGAGGCGATCGAGGGCCTGGCGGAGGGGAGCCTGTGGACCGACTCCCTGGTGACCTCGGTGCCGCCGGCCTTCTCGTCGTCGGCCATCGCCACCAACAACATCGGCGTGGCGCTGACCGCCTGGTCGGGCGGCGTCCTGGCGGGCCTCGTGCCGCTCTGGGTCGTCCTGCTCAACGGCTTCATGCTCGGGTCTATCGTCAGCGTCACGATGCACTATTCGATGGCCGGCGCCCTCCTGGAGTTCGTCGCCGCCCATGGGCCGCTGGAGATCACGCTGATCCTGGTGTCGGCGGGGGCCGGGCTCGCCATCGGCCGCGCGGTGGTGGCGGCGGGGGACCGGCCGCGGGGCCTCGCCATCCAGGAGGCGGCGCGGGACGCGTTGTACGTGCTGCTCGGGTGCGTGCCCTGGTTCGGCGTCCTCGCCCTGGTCGAGGTGTTCATCTCTCCGTCTCCGGAGCTGCCGCCGGCGGCCAAGGCCGGGCTCGGCCTCGCCTTGGAGGTCCTCTTCCTCACCTTGGCGCTGCGGCGCCCCTCTCCCTCGAGGTCCCGATGATCGCTCCCACCCGTCGTCCCGGTCCCATGCCGTTCACGGTGCTGATGGACCAGGCCATGCGCGAGACGCGGCGCCACTGGCGCCCGATCCTGCCCTCGGTGGCCCTGCCCTTCGCCCTCCTCGCCTCGGCCGTGACGG
>DASPJI010000527.1:0-2636 GCA_035628695.1 Thermoanaerobaculia bacterium
CGATCTTCTCCTGGCCGGTGAACCGGTGGAGCAGGGCGTAGACGACCGCGAAGGTCGCCATGAACATGGTCGCTCCCTCGCGCTGCGCCAGGACGCGCAGGCGTTCCGCCGGCTCCGGGCCGCTGTCGATGATGTAGCGCCCCCCCTTCATCCGCCGGTCCGGCCGGCGGGGCCGGTCGGTGGGCAGCTCAAGGACCAGGGGGAAGTTGGAGAGCTTGTTGCGCCAGTAGCCGGCCAGCTCCTCCAGCGCCTCCCCCTGCAGCCACTGCCGCAGCCAGACCGCGTAATCCACGTACTGCAACGGCAGCTCGGGGAGGGGCGACGGCAGGCCCTTGAGCGCGGCGTCGTAGAGCGCCGCCAGCTCGCTCCAGAAGATGTGGAAGGCAATCCAGTCCGTCACCAGGTGATGCACGGTGACCAGACAGGCGTGCTCCTCCGGCGTCAGGCGCGCGAACACCGCGCGCACCAGCGGCCCGTGATCGAGATCGAACGGCTCCTGCGTCACCTGGAGCAGGGCGAGCTGCGCCAGCCGCTCCCGCCGCTCGACCGGAGCGGCCGTGAGATCGACCACCAGCAGCGTCTGCATACGGTGGGGGATCACGCGCTGGACGCGGCGGCCGTCCACCCGCGGGAAGTTGGTGCGCCAGGCGGCATGGCGCCGCACGATCTCGTTGAAGGCGGCCTCCAGCGCCGGGTAATGGAGCCGCCCCAGCAGACGGGTCGTGGCGTCGACGTTGTAGGCGTTGCTCTCGGGAGCCGCTTCCACCACCTCGAGGAGCCACTCCTGGTCGAACGCCAGCGGCCAGTCCCCTTCCCCGGTCGGCCCCGACACACGGGGGACCGGCGGCGGCAGGTGCACGCGCTGCCCCGTCGTCCTGGCCTTCTTCTTCCGCAGCAGCTCGAGCAACGCGCGCTGCTCGGGCGTCAGGGCCGACAGCCTCTCCGCCACTCCAGGCTCACGGGGCTCACGCATGGGTCTGCATCTCCTCTTGCATCCGCCGCAACGCCTCCTCGGGCGACAGCCCCTCGACCGCGGCGAGCAGCTCCGCCAGCTCCATCTCCGCGGCTTCGCGCGCCCGTTCGATGGAGGCGGCCAGCTCGGCGACGGTGGGGGCCTCGAACACCGCGGTCACCGGCAGGTCGACCTCGTAGCGCTTGCGCAGCTCGGTGGTGACCTGGATGGCCAGCAGCGAGTGCCCCCCGAGCTCGAGGAAGCTGTCGTGGATGCCGATGGGGGCGATGCCGAACAGGTCCTCCCAGGCGGCGGCGATCTCGGTCTCCAGCTCGGTGCGCGGCTCCGCGTACGGGGTCGCGAGCTGGCGGGCATGCTTGGGGGCGGAGCGCCGCGCTTCCTGCATCTGCTCCATCAGGGTGGCGGCGGTGATCTGGTCTGCCTGGCGGATCAGCGCCTCCAGGTCGGTCGACGAGACCACCACCCGCGGCAGCCCGGCGGCCAGCAGGCGCGACAGGGCCTCGCCGCTCCGCTCCCACGAGATGCCGTACAGCGCCAGGTTCTCCTGCATGGCCTCGGCGGAGAGGAGCTGCCCGCCGCCGGCCCCCAGGGCGAGCCAGCCGTCCCACTGGTAGGGGTCCCAGTGCACCGCCACGGTCAAGGGGCCCTCGCCGGCCGCCGCCGTGAGCGCGTCCGCGAGCGCGTCGAGGACGAGGCCGCCGGCCGCGATCTCGAGCTGGCCGAAGCCGCCGCTGGCGGTCAACGTCGACCCGCAGAGGACCAGGAAGTCCACCGGCTCGCTGGCGAGCAGCGTGGTCAGCAGGGCCGCGCCCTCCACCTGGGGCGCGAGGTCGGCGGCCAGGGCCTCGGCGGTCTTGAGCTGGACGAGGCCGCCGGCGGTCAGCACCGCGGTGTGGAAGACGCCGTGCAGCGCGCCGTGGCGTTCCCGGACCCGCGCCAGGGCCCCCTGGAGCTGCGCGCGGTCGGTGAGGCTGGCAGGCAGGGTCCAGATCTCCCCGCCCGCGCCCTCCAGCTCGGAGAGGCGCCGGATGCTGCGCAGGGCCTGCTCGTCGCCCGTCTGGCTCCCGGCCAGCAGCGGCTCCCAATCGCGCCGCTCGGGGAAGTCCGGCGGCACCAGCAGGGCTACCTTCGCTTTCCAGGTCCGCACCAGCCACTCCGCCACCTCGAGCCCGAGCGAGTCGAGGGCGTCGGTGACGAGGTAGACCCCCTGCTCGCGCAGGCGTACTGCCGCGCCGGCCGGAGCCCCGTCGAGCCGGACCCGGTCGTAGGCCCGCGCCCAGCGGTCCCGGCCGCGCCAGGCGACCGCGACGTCCGGGCCGGGCGCCGAGGCCTCGGCCAACAGGCGCTCGACCACGCGATCCTCGCCGGCGGAGCCGGCGGCGGGCGGCACCACGTCGACGCCGCGGCAGGTCCAGTGCGGGTACTCCTGCGGCAGGACCTTGAGAGCGGCGAGGAGGGTGGCCTTGGCCGGCTCCACCGGCT
Organism: Thermoanaerobaculia bacterium; assembly: GCA_035628695.1. Lineage (GTDB taxonomy): Bacteria > Acidobacteriota > Thermoanaerobaculia > Multivoradales > UBA5704 > DASPJI01. Next base: position 2,456 of record DASPJI010000527.1, read on the forward strand.
CCCCGCCGGCCACCTCGTGGAGATGGCTCGACACCAAAGTCAGGTGCAGCGGATCGGTGACGCCGGCCTCGGACAGCGCCTGGGCCAGGAAGAGGAGGCTGAGGAGACCGGGCTCCTGCGAGCGCGCGAAGGGCAGCGGCTCGGCGGCGGGGTCCACGGCCCAGAGATGGACCACCCGGCG
>DASPJI010000528.1:0-7598 GCA_035628695.1 Thermoanaerobaculia bacterium
CTCGAGGGTATTCGCCAGGTCGGCCGGAGCGGCGCCGGGGTCCTGACGGCGCATCGCCAGCGCGCGCTCCAGCAGCGGTGCCGCCGCGTCGGCCCTCCCCTGTCCGAGGTAGACCTCGCCGATGGCGTCGAGGACGGCGGCCTGGACCTCGGGCCGGCCGTGGAGGTCGCGCGCCACCCGGGCCGCCCCCTGCTCGAGCACCTCCTCGGCGGTCAGGCGCCGGCCGCGGGTGTGGTAGGGATCGGCGTTCTTGAAGGCCTCGACCAGGAACGACAGCGCGTAGCGCGCCTTGTCGCGCTCGCGGGCGAGGCGCCGCCCCTGCTCCACGAGGCTCAGCACGAAGCCGAGGGCGAGCAGCGCGCCGAGGGTGACGGCGATGGCCGCCGCGCGCCGGCGGCGCAGCAGCTTGCGGGTGCGGTAGAGCAGCGAGTCCGGCCGGGCGGCGACCGGCAGGTTGCGCAGGTGGCGCTCGATGTCCTCGGCGAGCCGGGCGGCGGAGCCGTACCGCCGCCGCGGCTCCTTGCGCAGCGCCTCGAGGACGATGGTGTCCAGGTCCCCCCGGAGCCGCCGGCGCAGCGCCTGCGGCCGGGTGCCGCGGGCCGCGGCGATCTCCTCCGGCGGCCGGTCGCCGGATATGCGGAGCAGGGCCTGGCTGGGCCGCTCGGGCTCGTCGTCGCAGATGGCGCGCTCCACCTCGTGCGGCAGGCCGCCGGCGATCCGGTAGGGGCTGCGGCCGGCGAGCAGCTCGTAGAGCAGGACCCCGAGCGAGTAGACGTCGCTCGCCGTGGTGATCGCCTCGCCGCGCACCTGCTCGGGGCTGGCATAGCTGGGGGTCATCACCCGCAGCCCGGTGCGCGTCACCGGCCCCGAGCCGTCGGCGCCGTCGGCGCTCTCCGGCCCGAGCCGCTTGGCGATGCCGAAGTCGAGGAGCTTCGGCTCCCCCTCGGCGGTCACCAGGATGTTGGCGGGCTTGAGGTCGCGGTGGACCAGCAGGTTCTGGTGGGCGTGCTGGACCGCGGCGCAGATGCGCACGAAGAGGCGCAGCCGCTCCTCGACGCCGAGCCGGTGCCGGTCGCAGTACTCGTCGAGGGGGAGCCCGTCGACGAGCTCCATGACCAGGAACGGCCGGCCGCCGGTGGTGCGGCCGCCGTCGTAGAGCCGGGCGATGCCGGGGTGCTCGAGGCGGGCGAGGATCTGCCGTTCGGCCAGGAAGCGGTGCAGGGCGCCGGTGCCCTCGAGGCCGGAGCGCAGGATCTTGACCGCCACCTCGCGCTCGTAGAGGCCGTCGTCCCGGCGGGCCAGGTAGACGCTGCCCATGCCACCGGCGCCGAGGCGGCGCAGCAGCCGGTAGGGGCCGAGGCGGCGCTCCGGGCCCCCGGCCTCGTCGAGGTCGAGCCACTCGCCGGCCGGCTGCTCGAGGAAGGCGGCGCCCTCCTCGCCCTCCGCGTCAGCCGCGAGGAGGCTCTCGACCTCGCTCCGCAGCTCGTCGTCGCCGGCGCAGGCCGCGGCGAGGAAGCCCTGCCGCTCGTCCGGCGGCAGCTCGAGGGCTTCGGCGAAGAGTCCGTCGATCCGTCGCCAGCGCTCCGGGTCGCTCAAGCGCTCCGCTCCCGGGACAGCTCGCGGTACAGCCAGGCCTTGGCGCGGCGCCACTCGCGGCCGACGGTCTCGGCCGAGACGCCGAGCTGGCCGGCGGTCTCCTCGATGGTGAGGCCGGCGAAGAAGCGCAGCTCCACGACCGCGGCCTTGCGCGGGTCGACCTCCTCGAGCGCGCGCAGCGCGTCGTCCACCGCCTCGAGGTCCGGGCTCCTGGGGAGCGCCAGGTCGGCGGCTTCGGAGAGCGTGACCCGTTGCGTCCCCGCGCCGCGCTTGGCCCGGTTGAGGTGGCGGGCGTGGTCGACCAGGATGCGCCGCATCAGGTGGGCAGCGAAGGCGAAGAAGTGGGTGCGGCTCGGCCAGTGGAGGCCGTCCTGCTCGTCGAGGCGCAGATAGGCCTCGTGGACGATCGCCGTCGCCTCCAGCGTGTGGTCGCCGCGCTCCTGCCGGAGCTGCCGCGCGGCGATCCTGCGCAATTCGTCATAGACCAGGGGCAGGGCGCGCGCCGCGGCCTCCTTGTCCCCCTCGCTCCACCGCTGAAGCCACTGCGTCACTCTCGCCTGATCCGGACTGTCACGGATCATGACCCCAAGGATATCCCGGAATGGGGACAGACCCGGGGCGGCGCGCTCCCAGTCCGCAGGGCTTTATATTTCAGAGATTCCTTTCTTTCGCCCAGAGAGAGGCGTGACTCTCCCGGACGCCGCGGACGAGATCCGGACGCAGCGGATCGCGTCCGGACGCCCCGGATCGCTTCCCGAGCGCTCCGGATGCGATCCAGACGCCGCGGACGGCATCCGAACGCTTCGGATCGCTTCCCGAGCGCCTGGGAAGCGATCCAAACGCTCCGGACGCCATCCGAGCGCTTCGGATTCTTCCCGAGCCGCCCGGAAGGAATCCGGAGCGTCCGGGAGGGCTCGGAGCGGTCCCGAAGGCCTTGGAGACGTTCGGATGGAGTCGGGGAGTCCCGGTCGTAGGCCGAGCGGCCCGGCTCGGCTTTGAGTCTCCGGGATCTCAGCCGAGCCGCTGGGAGGGGCTCCTGTCTGGACGAGAGCGGTCTCTGGCTGAATGGGGACGGCTCCGGTCTACGGTGGGAGCCCGTACTGCCAGCGGAAAGGTCCATCACCCCGGCGCGATGGCTCGTCCCTCGCTGGTCCAGTGGCACCTGTGCAAGGCAGTTGCAGCCTATTGCCGGCCTGTTGCCGGAACAGAACAGGCGCCAGGCACCTCTTCTCAAGGCCTTGCTGGATGGCAAGGCGCCCCAAGAGTTGCTCCGGGGCGAGTGGGACCCCGAAGACCCTGGTCCCAAGCGGGTACGCGAGCTGGCCCGCTCGCTGACCGCCTCTTCTGCCACGTGATCGTCTATCGCCACGCGGATCCGCGCTTTCCCTTCCTTTGGGAAGACGCCGAGCAACCCTCCGCCCGCTGGCACCGGTCTGGAGAGGGGCCCGTGCACTACTTTGCCGATACTCCGAATGGGGCCTGGGCGGAGCTCCTCCGTCACGAGGAGATTCGCGAGCCCGGTGACCTGGCCGGGATCCAGAGGGCCCTCTGGGCCGTCGAGCTTCCGGTCGTGCCGGAGGATTCCCCCGACTTACCGGGGGAGGTCCTCTCTGGAGGTCTCGAGGTCTACCCGCAATGCCAGCAAGAGGCTGCCCGTCTGCACCTCCTCGGGATCCACGGATTCCGCGTCCCCTCGGCAGCTCTCCTGCCTGGCGGCGCCGGGGGATGGATCGTGGACGGAGGTCTTCAGCCGGCGGCAGACCGGGACGGCGAGGTCTTCGTGCTGTTCGGGCGCCGGCCCGACCTCGTCGGCTGGCCGGTGACGCTCGCCGGCTCCCCTCCCGAAGAGCTGCTGGAGCGGGTCCGTCACCTGGCCCGCTGAAAGAGCGCTTGGCACGTCCTTCGGTCGGCGAGTGCCGCTGCACATCTACTGGTGGTACATAGCCCTCCCTGCCACAATCCCACCCCATGACCCTGGGAAGCATCGACCTCAAAGTCGTCCTCGGGTGGTTGGGCATCGTATTGGAAGCGTTACAGGAGCTGCGGGCTCTCCCGGCGGATTCCCTGAGGTGGAGAGTCTCCATCCTGGACCGGGTGGTGTCCTTACTCAGTGTGGGAGGGGCGGAGCGGGGGAGGCACGGCTAGCCGCGCACCCTAGCCGCGCCCGCTTAGCAGGGATACTTTGTCCAGCATTGAATCGGACCAGTCGGGCAGCCTTGTGTGCACACGAGCGTACACCCGTTCGTGCACTCCACTACAGTTGCTCCGCCCTCCACTTGGGAGAACAGGCCCCGCACCGTCTCCTTCGAGAGCACCAGCTTCTTCGTCTTCTTCTTCATCGCCACTCCTTAGTAGGTACGCGCCACCTGGCGCAGGGGCATTGTACCGGGTAGCTACTCCCTCCACCAGCTTGCGCTAAGGGATTGTTTTGGCCCTCCCTTCTCCGAGCTGGAGAGCTCAATATCGAGTACCAGGTTCATGTAGACCGCCACGGGCCCGCCCTCGTATCGGGCGGGCTCGAAGCGCCACTCTCTAAGCGTTTCCACCAGCGCGGCTTCGAGGGCCGGACCCTTCGGCCCCCGCAGGACCTGAGCCCTGAGCACCATACCGTCTTCGGAGATCACGGTGCGCACGATCAGAGATTCCGGGGGCGATTCTCCTGGGCCTGGGCTCCAGCGCACCGGGACCCTGTGCGAGACCTTCGGAACCGTCGACGCTTGCCAGTAGATGCGGCGGTCAGAGCCCTCTCCGAGGGAGTCCGGCCGAACGGTCAGCCAGAGGCCTTCGGGAGAGGGTGCAGCGCCATGCGACGGACCGGCACCGCCGGGCGAAGCCGGCTTCGGCGCTGATCGATCGCCGCAGCTCGCGCTTCCAAGGAGGAGCGAGAGACAGAGGAGGGCGAGCGACCTCCACTTCGGAACGCATGGGAGTCGGAGCGAACGTCTGGAGGGCTCATGTTCGGCTCTTTCGTTGCGTGAGCACATGGGATCAGGGTACATTGTTCGTGCAATGGAGGCCAGAGAGGTAGCTTTCGTCAGTTTCGGCAGTATCTGGATGAGGAGATTGGCCAAGTCATCGCCGGCCATGGGGTGCTGCACGTGCGCCGGAAGGAGGCAGGCGACTTCGTCGTCCTAGGCGCCGGTAACTGGCGCGCCGTTGAGGAGTCTTTGTACCTCCAGCAGGTTCCAGGACTCTCGGCGAGCCTCCACGAGGCAGCTCGCGAGCCTCTCGAAGAGAGCACCCGATTGGAGGATCTCGATTGGTGAAGCGGGTTGCTGCGTCGAAGAGCCAAGTACCTGGCACTTCCTGCGGGTTCCTTCCCGAGCACAACCGTTCGCTCAAGGGAGTCCTGTCGACGTACGTCCAGCGCTCGTTGGCTCCGGAGGACTGGTCCTCGGTCCGTAAACAGGCTTGGGAGGATGCGTCCGTCGAGGATTGGAAGCGGGAGGGAGAATCGGGTGCGTCATGAAATCGGCCGAAGCCGCCCGGAGAACAGAGAACAGGTGCCTGGCACCACCTCCGGGCAGCCTACCGTCACCGCAGGAGACAGGCATGAGATCCAACGACTTCCCTCCCGGTTTGGATGAGCAGGGTGTCCGAGACCTCATCGAGTACTACGAGAGTCAGACGGATGAGGAGGCGGCTGCCGAGCATGAGGCGGCTCTCGCGAGTCCGACGGGGACGCTCATGGAGGTCCCAACCGAGTTGGTGCCGCTCGTCAGGGACTTGATCGCCCGTCATCTGAAGAAGCGCCAGTCGCGAGAGAAGAGCTGGGCCCCGGGCTCCTGAGGCCAGATCCCTCGCGAGATCCGGCGTGCTTCGCCGTCGCCGGATCGCCTCATCCTTCCTTGCCCTACATCCAACCCCCTCTCCCCAAGGGTGAGGCCTCAAGAACAAGTGCCTGGCACCTCCTGAGGGATGGCCCGCCAAGTGGGCTAGAGGGCGCGCAGCGCGTTAGCAGGAGCAGGTGTTCCGGCAAAGGGAGCCGGGGCATATCGCCCCGTTTTGGCTCTCGTAGATTCCGCAGTAGCTCGCCGGGCCGGAGGGGCAACCGCAGGTGAAACCTTCGGTCTCGTTGCTGCAATTGTCGGTGAACGCACCGCCAGCGACGTGCCCGCGCCCCAAGCTGAGATCCCGTAGCGCCTCCTTCGCCAGCACCCAGCTTCTTCGAATGCGAGGGCAATCACGCATCAGCACCGCCGTTCGGACCGCACAGCCCCCCACCCGGACCGCGCCGACAAAGGTCAGGGCCAACCTGCCGGTTCGAGGGCAAGGCCGTCCCTTACGCGTCTCTCACCACGCTGGGATCGCGGCCCCGGGAGTCGTGGAGGACCGGAGCGGATGCGTCTATTTTACTGTCTCGCTAGCGAAGATGAACGAGTAGTCCGAGGCGTAGGTCGCGTTGGCGCCGGACTTGGCCACCGGGCGGACCTTGCTAACGTTCTTGCCAGCAATCTTCATAACTGTGCGCTGGCCGGTCTGGGCGATGGAGGCGAACTTATGGCAGTCCATGCACGAATTCTGGGTCTGCTGGTAGGTCTCCAGTGTGGTGTTGGCCACCCTGCCGGCGTTGTCGGGCGGAGTGATGTCGCCGGTCGGAAGCGGGATCGTGCTCTGGGGCGCCACGGCCATGGGGCTGTTGGGCCACATCACATTGGCCAGGCGATAGTAGTTGAACACCGATTGGCTCGGCAGCAGGCTCCAGACATAGCCGGTGACGCTGTTGGCATTGGTGTCGACCGGTACAATGCGGGTTACCTGCATCGGGGCGGTGTAGGGGTCGCAGCCCGCCGGCTGGCCGCTGGCGTCGCAGGGCGTTCCGGGGAGCTGGTTGTGTACGCAGTTGTAGGTCGGATCGCTCGCCGCGGTGCAGTTGGGGTTGAAGAAGGCGTAGGCCGAGCGCGGCTTTTGGTTGGGATTGGCCGGAAGGGTCGGCGCCGTGAAGCCGCCGGCCCCGCCTTCATCCGGGCTGTTGTCGATCTGCTCGAAGGTGGCCCAGACGAACTGCGGGGCGCCTGGCGTCTTGTGAAGGATGTGCAGTCCGACCAAGCCGACGGTGACCTGACTGACGTGGCCGAACGGATCGGTAATCTGGGCGACTGCGGTCTTATAACGATAGTCGAGGGAATGGTCGGCGGGCAGCGCGATCCACGAGGCCTTGATCTCGATCGCGCCCTGGTTCTGACCATAGATTTTCGGATTGCCCATGCAGTCTACGTCGAGCGTTGCGCCAGAGGCTCCGCCGCCTCCGGGCAAGTTGAAGCCACCCTTGCCGGCCTGGCCGGCCTGCCCGGCGCAGGCGGCCTGTCCGGCATAGGTAGTCAGGTCGGAGCCTGAGAACACGTTGGTGGTGATGAATTCGAATTCGTCCTGGTTGATGCGGACCTCGTAATAGGTGAGGCCGCCCGCCTGGCTGGTCAGCCACTTGCCGTCGCCGGCCTGACCGATGTCGCTGAGCGACAGGTCGACCATCCCGAACTTGGAGGTGCGGCTGAGCTGTTTGACCGCTGGACGCGCGGCCTTCCACAGCGCCCCGGTCTGGCTGACCGGGTTGAAGACGGCCGAGGCCTCCAGGTAGCTTTCCCAGACCTTGGGCGAGGTATCGCCGGGTGTGCCGAAGGCGGAGGCCGGAGCGTTGGGGTTGGGATGGCCGGGGTTGTTGGGATCGGCCGCCCAGTTCAACGCGATGAAGGTCTGCCAGGCCATGCAGTCGGCGCCGAGCTGGGCGCCGAACGAAGAGAACTGAAGGGGAACCGTCGGGGTCAGGGCGACGTTCTGGCCGGTGCCGGTGCAGGGATTGGCCGGCGGCTGGGCCAGGAGCTGTTGTTTTTTCTGTGAGGTTCTTCCCCCCGGCCCGCAGCCGAAGAGACCGACCCCGGTGACAGCCAGAACCATGGCGGCCAGGACCACCCTTCCGTCTTGCCTTCTCACGGTTTCTCCCTCCTATACGATGTAGATCGCCGCCGGCAAGATCGAAGCTCCGGCGACGGAGTCGATGATCT
>DASPJI010000529.1:0-2122 GCA_035628695.1 Thermoanaerobaculia bacterium
CTCGCGGCGCTCCTCTCCCCGGCTCGTCCTCCGGGTCGTCCACTCGTCCTGGACACAGCGCAGCGTCACCCGCGCCGGTCCGGTGGGATGCAGCGTGCGCGGGAAGCGGACGGTGGCCTCCAGCCGCTCGCCGAGGAACGCGGGAAAGGTCTTCCAGGCCACTTCGGCGCGGCCGAAGCGGAGCCACTGGACGAGAGCCCGCAGCGAGTCCAGCAGGATCACCAGGCCGAAGGCATCGAACAGCAGGATGGCGCCCCTGAGCAACCAGCTCTGTGATCCCCAGGCGATGTTGAAGAAACCGATGAAGCCCAGGAAGGCGATCCTGCCGAAGAGATAGCCGCCCGCTCCGCTCACGTAGTCGGGTCCCATCCCCGTGGGACGCCAGGGGTGGTCCCAGGTCCACGGCTCCGACTTCTTGCCCTTCTTCTTCCAGCGCTTCTCCACCTCCACCGAGGTGAGCACGATCTGGAGCATGCGCCCGGCCACCAGCAGGAACAGGGTCCCCATCCCCATGGCCCCGTAGAAGGTCCCGGGATCATTGCCCTGCCGCAAGCTGTCGCGGTAGGGCCCGACGGTCCCGGCCACTCCGAAGAGGAGGATCCCGAGGCTGATGCTCATGAAGAACAGGAGGAAGCCGCTGGCCAATCCGCCCGCCCACAGCTTCGCGAACAGGCCGCTGCCGGAGCCGGCACCGGGGACCGGCACCGAGACCCGGGGCGGCGCGTAGATGGGCTTCCTCTCGGCAGGCTTGCTGGGTGCGGACGGCCGCAGTCGCCGGTTCCGTGGTGGTGTCAGGGGCATGAGGGTCCCGATCCGAACGGCGAAGACTCTATCCGATCGGGGGCGCCTCGAGCCGGGCCGTTCCTCTCACTTTCTGCGCGCGCCACGCCGGGCGGCTTCACCCAGGACCGCCGCGTGGACGCCCTGGACGACCTGGGCCATCCGCCGGTAGTCGAGGGTCTCCGGCGTGTCCTCCTCGGTGTGATAGTTGTCGTTGCGGAAGAAGGCCGTGTCGGTGATCATGACCGCGTTGTAGCCCGCGTCCCAGTAGTTCCGGTGGTCCGACAGGCCGACTCCGGGGACGGAGCTGGGGAGGGTCGCCGAGTGGACGGGCAAGGGGGTGGCCCGCTGCATCGCCTTCTTGACGCGCCCCGCCAGCCCGCCCTCCCCCGGCCGTCCCACGACGGCGATGAAGTTCCCCCGCGAAGGATAGATCCATCTCAACCCGGGCAGCGGGAACCTCTGGCTCTCCGGCTCGTCGCTGAAGTAGCCGATCATTTCGAGGCAGATCATGGCCCGCACCGGCACGCCGCGCCGCTTGAGAGATCCCGCGTGGACGGCGCTCCCCATCGAGGAGCTGCCGAAGTGCGGCGGCTCCTCCAGCGCGAAGGCGACCAGCTCGACCCGCAGCTTCGGGGGTGAAGCTCCCAGCAGGCGCCCGAGCTCGATCAGGCCCGCCACGCCGCTGGCGTTGTCGTCCGCGCCGGGAAGTGGGCCCGCCGCGTCGTAGTGGGCTCCGACCACGATCCGCTCCTCCGTCTCCGGACCGAAATGGGCGATCACATTGCGATAGGTCGTCCCCCCCACCTCGAACGGCTGCTCGGAGACGGTCCCCTTCGCCCGCTCGAGCTCTTCCCGGATGTAGGCGGCTACCCGGTCGAGGTTCTCCGCGTGATACGCGTCGCGCGGCGCCAACCTCTCGGCCAGCGTCTGGACATGGACGGCGAGCCGGTCCGCCGGCACCGTCCCCTCCTGCCCCCGCCTCCACGGCAGACGGCCACCGAAACCCCAGGCCGCCATCAGCACCATCAGGAGACTCGCGGACAACACGATCGACATCATCGTTCCAGCACGCCTCCTCATCCTGGAGCGGGGTTGCAGGACGGGTGCCAGACGGACCGAACCCCGGAGCCGCGGGATCTCAACGCATCCTCCCGCTGCTCCGTATACATAGATGTAAGGGCCCGAGATCGAGCTATCTGACGGGGGGATATCCGGAGGGAAACCCTCGTACCGGTACGGGCTCGTACGAATGCGGCGACCGTGCGCACGGGCGCGCCGTCGCGGGGTGGTCCCGCGGCGGCCTCCAAAGACTTGCTCCTCGCAAGAGAGGAAAGGGATC
>DASPJI010000530.1:0-9554 GCA_035628695.1 Thermoanaerobaculia bacterium
GTCGTTGCCGAAGTAGATCTCCGGCCGCAGGTCGCCGTCCAGGTCGGCGGCGCCCACCGACAGCGTCCAGGAGTAGGTCGTCTCGTGGTCGAAGGCCTCCGGGACGTCGGCGAAGGCGACCGACGGCTCGGGGCCGGCGCTGCCGCTCTTCCACACCAGCAGCCGGTTCTTGCCGCCGTTCTCCGAGCGCGACATCGAGCCGTGCATGTGGGCCGTGCCGCGGTCGTTGGCGTCCAGGATGGCGGAGCCGTCGGGGAAGTAGTTGCCGACCACGAGGTCGAGGTGGCCGTCGCCGTCGACGTCGGCGCTGGTCAGGGCGTTGGTGTTCCAGCGCTCCGAGCCGGGGGCGACGGCCACCGGCCGGAAGGCGGCGGCAGCCATCCCCTCCGCGCCGGCGCGGCGCAGGAAGGCGACCGGCGGACGGCCCCAGTAATAGACCAGCAGGTCGGCGCGGCCGTCCTCGTTCCAGTCGCCCGGCAGGCACCCCATGGGCGCCATGGTGGCGCGGTCGTGGGGGAGGAGGGGATCGGGATCCAGGGTGAAGAGGGGGAAGCGGTCGCCCGTTCCGGGCACCGGCGAGACCACCACGCGGTCGACCCGTGTGTCGACGCGGCAGGCGTCGTTGGCGAGGCCGTCGCCGTCCAGGTCGTGGAGCCCGACGCCCGCGCCGACGCTGGAGATCCAGGCCGCGATGCCGGCGTAGCTCGGATGCACCGGCCGGATGGAGCGCCGCAGCGCCTCCGGCGAGTCGGTGGGGTCGGGCAGCGCGGTCCGCTCGAAGGCGAAGCGCGAGGCCATGGCGTCCCGCTCCTCCTGTGGCAGCGTCGGCAGACGGCCGAAGCCGTACAGCACGAGCAGTAGGAGGAGGGCTGTCAGCCGGGTCGCGTGGCGCCGGAAGAAGCCGGAACGTTCGTTCATACTGCATTACCTCCTGGGACAAAGCTTTGCTGGATCCGTTGACGCCAGACCTCGAAGGCGGGCACCGCGGGCAGGCCGTTCGCCGGCTGGTCCGGCGGCAGGTCGACCCGCGCCGCGTCGGTGACCGCGGCGACCGCTTCGGCGCCGGTGCCGCAGATCACGCGGCAGGCGAGCTCGGTGTGGGGAGTCAGGTTACCGGCGCGGGCCCGGGCCTTGGCGGCAAAGGCGGCGCCCTGGGCGAGCTGCGGGGCATGCTCGCCCGCGGCCCGCTTGAGGTCCTCGATGTCGGCGGCGCCGACACCGCCGGCGTAGGTGCAGGCGAGCCCGACGCCGCTCCAGATGTCGCCCCGGCGCTCGGTGGGGAAGGCGGCCAGCCGGTCCGCGATGCGGTCGATGCCGGCCCCCTCGACGAACCAGAGGCTGCGGCCGATCCCCTGGTCGAAGGTGCGCAAGGCATAGCCGGAGAGCCGCCGTGGCCGCTCCTGGCCGGCGATCGCCCGCGGCCAGTGGAAATAGCCCTGGTGGAAGCCGTAGCCGTCGAGCACCAGCCATCTCTTGACGGTCTCGAAGCGCGCCAGCATGCGTTCAGCGGAGAGGGGGAGCCGGGCGAGCGCCCAGCCGGCTCCGACCAGGACGAGGTAGATGTGAGGCTCCGCCGGCCCGCGGAGGAACGCCTCCACCCGGCCGCGGCGCCACGGGGTGAGGGCGTCGAGGATGGCCAGGGCCATTCCCGCTCCCTCATAGGCGAAGCCGCGGAATTCAGGGGTGATCGCTTCCAGTCTCTCCGCCAGGGGAATCGGCCGGTCCTCCTCGAGTGCCGCGTGGTAGCCGCGGACGAAACAGCGTCCTACCTCTTCGAGCCGTTCCCTCACATCCGGGACATCACAACGAAAACGCCGAGTGGCGAATCTGGTCTCATCCGGCGAGATGCCGAAGAGGCGCTTCGATAGACTACCCATCAGCCCTCCCTGCCCGGGTCAGGAGTCGCTGGCTTCGGAGGTGATCCGTCCAGCCGAGGCTCGAGGTTTTTTGCCTCTACTTTCCTGGGTGCTTTAAAGCGGCCTGGCCGAGCCACAGGCGGGAGATTCGCCTAGGAGAGAGGAGGAGAGGGCTCGCCCTGGGGCTGCGGGGCCTTGAGGGGGCTGTCCGTCCCCGGCTCGATGGGGCAATAGAGGTCGCGCCGGCGCTCCAGGTCGTCGACCACGAGGCGCTTGAACCCCCGGGGGCCGCCGGCCTGCGCCATCAGCTCGTCGCGGTAGGGGCCGATGTCGATCAGCTCGAGACGGAGGCGGATGGTCTTGAACAGCCGGGGCCAGCGCTCGCCGGGCACCTGGATGTGGTGCAGACCGCCGCTGTAGGCGAGGAGCATGCGGCCGTCGCCGATGGTCTCCACGATATCGGCGATACCTCCGCGGACGGTCATCGGCTTGCCGGTGGAGTCCAGGCCGTTGGCGCGCTTCATCCGGCCCTCGGGCAGGATCATCACCATGGCGTCGGGGTCGATCTGGCGCAGCACCTCCTTCCAGCTCTCGTCCCGCTGCCGGGTGATGGGGATCACCCGCTTCGCCATCAGGCTGTAGAAGCGGCCCACCACCGCCCGCTCGGCGGTCTTTTGGGCCAGGGGGAGCACGCCGTGGTGGGCGAGGCGCCAGTGGAAGTGGTTCGGGCAGACGCCGGCGAACAGGGCCTCGTAGAGGCTGGTGTGGTTGAGGATCGCCACGATCTTGTGTTTGTGCCAGGCATCGGGCGGCGGATCGCCGATCCACTGGACGTCCAGCCGATAGAAGAGCCGCGCCAGGCTCTTGATCAGCAGGAGGAGAAGGAAGACGAAGTAGTCGCGCACGGGTGGAGGGAATTCTAGCCGGGATTTCACTCCGCTGCTCGCCGCAGAGCGGCACGACGTCTGCCACCGATCCGCCCGGGGCTCTGATACGCTTTGCCCCATGCCCGAGCGCCCGACCTCCCGCCCCACTCTGTCGGCGATCATCACCACCTTCAACGAGGAGCAGCACATCGCCGAGTGCATCGAGTCGCTGCTCTGGTGCGACGAGATCCTGGTGGTGGACTCCTTCTCCACCGACCGTACGCCCGAGATCGCCCAGCGATATCCCAAGGTGCGCTTCTCCCAGCGCACCTATTTCGGCTCGGCGTCACAGAAGAACTGGGCGATGGACCAGGTCACCAACGACTGGATCCTGATCTTCGACGCCGACGAGCGCTGCACGCCGGAGCTCCAGAAGGAGATCGAGGCGCTGCTGGCGCGCGGTCCGAAGGAGGAGGCCTACACGATCCGGCGGCGGGTCTGGTTCCTCGGCAAGGTGATCCGCTTCTCCGGCTGGCAGCACGACCAGGTGGTGCGCCTGGTGCGGACCGGCTCGGCCCGCTACCCCAACCGCCGAGTCCACGCCGACATGATCACCCGCGGTCCGGCGCCGCTGCTGCGCAACCCGATGGAGCACTACATGACCGACTCGCTGGACGAGTACGCCCGGCGGATCGAGAAGTACAGCTTCTGGGGTGCGGCGCAGAACTGGAAGGAGGGGAAGCGCTCCGGCCCCCTCGAGGTGTTCGGCCGCGCGGTCTGGCGCTTCCTCCGCACCTACATCTTCCAGCTCGGCGTGCTCGACGGCATGCACGGCCTGGTCTTCTGCATGCTCCAGGGATACGGCACCTATCTCAAGTGGGCGCTGCTCTGGGGCTGGCACGTCAACGCCGCCCGCGGCATCCAGCCCAACCTGCCGATCTTCGACGACAGCGAGACCACCTGGCGGGGCCTGGACGAAGAGGCTGCCGGCGCCGCCCAGGGTTCCGAAGCCGCCGAGCCGGCGGGTAAGGAGCGGTAGAGCGGCCGGGCGTTGAGTTCGCGGGAGAACTGACTTAAGGTTGGTCCATGCGAGCCGTCAGCCTTCACTACGCCCAGACCCATCTTTCGCACCTCGTGGATCAGGCGCGGGCCGGGGAGGAGATCGTCATCCAGGAGGGAGAGACCCCGCTGGTCCGGCTGACACCGGTCCCGGTCCAGCGCGAAAGGGTCTTCGGGATCGACGAGGGCAAGGTCGTCATTCCGGACGACTTCGACGACCCGATGCCCGAGTTGGAGGACATGTTTTACAATTCTCCAGATGATCCTGCTTGATACCCACGTCTGGCTCTGGCTGAACATTGCGGTAGAAGAGATCCCCTCCGAGATCCTGAAAACCCTGAAGCAACGAGAACAGAAGATCTATCTCTCTGCGGCGAGTGCGTGGGAGATCGCCATCAAGCATGCCAGCGGCAAGTTGCCTCTCCCCCTTCCGCCGGAGGCCTATATTCCGTCGCGGATGGAGATGAACGGCATCCTTCCGCTTCCGATCCTCCACGGCCACGCCGTCAAGGCTGCCTCGCTCCCTCCCCACCACCGTGACCCCTTCGACCGGATGTTGATCGCCCAGGCTCAAGTCGAGAACCTCCGGCTGGTGACGGCGGACCCGTGGATGTCCGATTACGACGTGGAGATCCTCTGGCGTTAGGGTGACGGGTAGAATCCTCCCGGCATGGACGCCTCTCTCCCCCAACTCCTCCTCGACCACCTTCGTCGCCACCAGGACGAGATGGTGGACTTCCTGCGCGGCTTGGTCCTTGCCGAGTCCCCCACGCTGGTGCCCGAATCCCAGGAGGAGGTCTTCGCCCGCTTGGCGGAGGGGCTCGCGGCGGCGGGCTACCGGACGCGGCGCCTGCGCGGCCGGACGAGCGGCGGCCAGCTCTGGGCGGCGCCGCGCGAGCGTCGCCGGAGGTCCGGCCGGATGCAACTCCTCCTCGGCCACTCGGACACGGTCTGGCCGCTCGGCACCCTCGCCTCCATGCCCGTAGAACTGCGCGACGGCCGGCTCACCGGCCCCGGCTCCTTCGACATGAAGGGGGGCCTCACGCAGGGGGTCTTCGCCCTGCGCGCCCTGGCCGAGCTGGGGCTGGAGCCGCCGGTCCCTCCCGCCTTCTTCATCAACTCCGACGAGGAGATGGAGAGCCCGGACTCGGTGCGGCAGATCCGGCGCCTCGCCCACCATGCCGAGAGGGTGTTCGTGCTGGAGCCCGCCTTCGGCCCCGAAGGGCGGCTCAAGACCGGCCGCAAGGGGACCGGCCACTTCCAGGTCACGGTGCATGGCCGGGCGGCGCACGCCGGCCTCGATCCGCAGAAGGGGGCGAGCGCCATCCTCGGCCTCTCCCACGCCATCCAGCAGCTCCACGCCCTCTCCGACTTCGAGCGCGGCACCACCGTCAACGTCGGCGTGATCTCCGGCGGGTCGCGCCGCAACGTCGTGGCGCCGGAGGCGCGGGGGGTTGTCGACGTGCGGGTGCTGCGCCAGGAGGACGCCGCCGCCGTCGAGCGGGCGATCCGCTCGCTCGATCCGGTGGTACCGGGCACGAAGATTGAAGTAGCCGGCGGTATGGTCAAGCCGCCGCTCGAGCCCACCCCCCGCAACCGGGCTCTCTGGCAGGCGGCCCAGCGATGCGCCGGCGAATTGGGATTCGAGCTGGGGGAGGCGACGGTGGGTGGCGCTTCGGACGGCAACACCACCAGCCAGTACACGCCGACGCTGGACGGTATGGGAGCGGTGGGCGACGGTGCCCACGCCGCTCACGAGTATGTCGAGGTGGCGCGGATGCCCGAAAGGGCGGCGCTCCTCGCTATGATGTTGATGCAGCCGGCGACGTCCGCCGGCGGCTGAGCGTCCGGGATATCCGGACACCCGGGTGGCCGCGGGGGGCCACTGGAGGGATGGGGGTCACGATGTGGTTCGGTCGTAGAAGCACGCTGTTGTTCATCCTCGTTGTCTTCGCGGTGTCCTTCGCCGGTCTTCCCGCGAGAGCCTGGGCCGGCAGCTCCAATCCCGTTCTGACAAAAGCCGAGATCCGCCAGGCCGAGCAGTGGCTCAAGGAGCTGGGCTACTGGACGGGTCCGGTGGACGGCGTCTGGGACGCGACCTCGCGCCACGCCCTGACCGCCTTCCAGAAGGTGGAGCGCGCCCGGCCCACGGGCCGCCTCACCCGGGCCGAGTGGAACGCCCTCTCCATGGCCCGGCCGCCGCGGCCGAAGGAGAAGGGGCTGGGCGGTCCGCTGCACCTCGAGGTGGACATCGCGCGCCAGGTCCTCTTCCTGGTGGACGCCGACGGCAAGGTCGGCAACGTCGTGCCCATCTCCTCGGGGAGCGGCAAGCGGTTCTACGAGAAGGGCTATCCCGAGACCCTGGCCATCACCCCTTGTGGCCGGCTGGAGGTCTACCAGAAGGTCTCCGGTTGGCGCACCAGCCCGCTCGGGGAGATGCACAACCCCCTCTACATCGTGGGCGGCATCGCCATCCACGGCAGCCAGGACGTCCCGGCCTATCCCGCGAGCCACGGCTGCATCCGCATCCCCATGTTCGCCTCCAACAGCCTGCACAAGATGGTCCCCAAGGGGACGCCCGTGCTGGTCTACGGCTGCAAGGAGGAGGGGACGGCCACGGCGCCTTGAGTGGGTGGACGCCAGAGGAGGTCGCTTTCGATGAGGGCTGAGGAATTCGACCGCCGGTTCGACGAAGGTGAGGATGTCACTGGTGTCCTCAATCCGAGTGCTGCGCGCCGTCCTGGTCAGGAGGAACGCCGGGTCAACGTCGACTTCCCTGCCTGGATGGTCGAGTCTCTCGATCGCGAGGCCAAGCGGCTTGGCGTCACCCGGCAGTCTCTCATCAAGGTGTGGATCGCCGAGAAGCTCGACCGTAAGGCGTCGTAGCCGGCCCTCCGATCCCGAGTTTGTGCGAAACCAATCGCTCCGTGTGCGGAATGAAGCCCATCTCCCGCGGAACGATGTTCGCGCCGCCAGGAATGGACCTCGGTTCGTGCGGAATGACGGCCGTATTGTGCGGGATGGCGCCTGCGCCTCCTCTTCTCTCCGCCCCCGCCCGTCACCCTGAGCCGGACTCGGCGCGGCGCGGAACCTTATTCGAGATCAGTGGGGCCGTAGAGCTGGAAACCTTCGACCGACTCGAAATCTCGGTCCGCGGATGCAAAGGCCATTGCGCTGCGTTCGAGCGCCGTGGCGGCGAGCAGTGAGTCATTGGTCAACAGAGCGTAGCGGCTGCGTAGAGGTCCGGCGGTGGCGAGCGTCCGGCGTTCCAGGGCCACGACCTCGATCCCCATCCACGGAATCTTCTCAACCTGCGCCTGGTATTCGGAGAGCTGCCGGATGAGGTCCGGGCGCTCGCGCAGCTTCTTCACCACATTGCCTGGCGTGACTAGGCCGCGCTCGGTCGCCTCGATGGTCATCAGGCGGTGGGTGACTTCGGCCAGTACCAGGGTCGAGGTCAGAGCGCGCACCTCGCGGGCGGCGCAACGCTCCAGCAAGCCGCGACATTGGGCCGAGACCCCGGTAAAGTGATAGAGGAAGATGGTGGAGTCGAGGAACACCTTGGTCCCGGCAGGGATCTCCGCCAGGGGCCTGGGACACTCAGCCATCCAGCAATCCTTCTTCCTCCAACAACTGACGGACCCGCTCCTTGGGGAGCCGCAGCGCACCCCAACTCCCAGCCACCACGTCCGCCGGTCCGCGGAGAGCCGAGCGTTCGTCGAGATACTCGGTCAAAGCCTCGTCGACGACATCGGCGATCTGTTTGCCCTGGCGCCTGGCTTCGAGACGCGCGCGGTCGTAGAGGTGCTCGTCGAGCAGCGTGCTGAACTTCCTTCGCATAGCGTCATGATGGTATCATGACGGGGCTCGACCGGCGCGACATCTAACCTGCCGTCATTCTCTTCCTGAGGGGGCGTCGAGTCTACCTGCCCGCCCGCCTCATCCGCTCCAGAGGGCCTGAGCTTGCGGACAGTGTTTTCGGCTGGCTACGACGTGGAGACCAAGCTCTGCCCCTGGTCCCCCAAATGCACAAGAGCCTCAAACCAAGAATCAATGCTCAGGAACGGCAGGTGACACACAACGAAAACCGATGACCCCATTCCGGAACGATGCCCTGTGCCAGGAGCGGTATGCTGCAGCTAGAGGCCCGACATAATCGCCCCAGGCCCCGCCACGCACATGACGAACAGTGGGATCGCCGGTAGTGGAAACGGGATCGCGTTTCCCGGTGCGCTCCCGGTAGGCCGCCTCATCCCATGCGTCTTCGCACCACTCCCAGACGTTGCCTGCCTGATCCAAGGCACCAAAAGGTCCCGCACCCTTCGGAAACGATCCCACCGGGGTGGGACAACCAATCCGGTTCCCGAAGTTCGCGTGCTCCGGCGTCGGCTCGACATCGCCCCAGGGATATCGGCGGCCGTCCGTCCCTCGAGCTGCGGCCTCCCATTGCGCCTCGCTCGGCAGGCGAAGGCCCGCCCAGCGACAGTACACCTGCGCCTCGTCCCAGCTCACGCCCACCACCGGCTGCTCAGGCTTATTGAAGCTCTTGTCCCTCCAATATTGGGGCACGGGTGCGCCCGCGTTCGCTTTCAGGAAACGGCCGTATTGCTCGTTCGTCACCGGGTGCTTCGCGATCCAGAACGGTCTGAGAACCACGCGATGAATCGGCGTTGCGGCCTTGTGCACGTTCTCGGCTCCCAGGGTGTACTCTCCGCCCGGCACGTAGAGCAGCACTGTGCCATCCACCTCGTTGAGCCGTTCCTCTCCCGCCGCTGGCTCGATGATCGGCGCGGAAGCCAGTCTCAACTCGTCGCAGAGCTCGGTCACCGAGCCCGGCCGTCCTTCAGGCTCCCAAGAGATGCCGCGGCCGAGAGCCTCACGCAACGCCGGAGAGCAGGGGAGCTTCTCCAGAAGGAACTCCGGCCGGCGCAGGACGCCGCGCGGTAGGTCCTGGCCATGGAAGGCGAAGACGGCGGTCATCGCCAAGGAGAAGACGTCCACGGCGGCGCTCGCGTTCTTGGCGTCGTCGAACATCTCCGGCGCCGCGTACAGCATAGTCCCGAGCATGTCCTGCGTCTGCGTACCTCCCGTTGTGTCGAAGGCCCGTACCAGATCGAAGTCGGTCAGCTTTGGCCGGTTTCCATCCAGCAGGATGTTCGCCGGCTTGACGTCGCGGTGGGTGATTCCCTTCCCGTGCGCATAGGCCAGCGCCTCTCCCACGGCCAGGATGACGGGTAGGACCTTCTCTTGCGTCAGCTCTCCGGCGAGCACCGCCCGGCGCAGGTCCCCTCCTCCCACGTAGTCCATGACGAAGAAATGCTTCCCGTTCTCCTCCAACTCGACCTCGATGACGCGGACGATCCCCGGGTGATGGAGCTCGGCCATCTTGAGGGCGCCGCGGAAGAAGCGCTCGCGGCGCGTGCGGTCCTCGGCGTGGAGGCCGTGGAGGACCTTGACCGCCACCAGCGCCTGTCGCTCCTCGTCCCACGCCTTCCAGACGGTGGCAAAGCCACCGCGACCGGCGGGCTCGAGGAGTTGGAAACGCCCTTCCGCGAGCCAGTCGCCCGCCTGCAGGCGCTCCCCGTCCCGCATTGAGCGCTTCAGGCCAAGGATCTGCTCTCGGACGTCGGTGACGTCCCCGCCAGCAATGGTCTGTTCCTTGAGTTGCCGCTGTAACGCGGCGAGCTTCTCGCCGAGCTCGCGAGTGCGGGCGTCCTCGTACTTCGGCTCCGGAGCCACCGAGAACCGTAGCTTGCGTTCTCGGGGCGGCAGG
>DASPJI010000531.1:0-3690 GCA_035628695.1 Thermoanaerobaculia bacterium
TCACCGCCAGAGCGCAGCCTCCGGGGTGGCCGAGCAGACGTTGCGGCAGCCGGGCGACGAAGCTCTCCGCTGCCAGCGGGCGCCGATCCCCCTCCATCTCGAAGCTGTCCCGGGCCGGGGTGCCGGCGCCGTAGCAGGCGAAGAGGAAGGCGACGAGGCCCGCGGGCGCCGCGGTGTCCGGGATGTCGTCTTCCGCCAGGTAGTGGGCCGGCGGGATCGGTCCTTCCCACGCCAGGGGCCCGGGCCAGTCCTGGCAGAGCAGGGCCCCCTGGTGGGCAGCCTGCCGCGGGTCCGAAGGGTCGAATCCCATGCCATGGCTGGCGGTGAAGAGGAACGCCGGGGTGCGGGCGCCGCCCATGCGCTCGGCGAGCGCCGCCTTGGTCGCCGCGGATTCCAGGACGGTCTCCACCGTCCAGTCGCCATGGCGTTCGGCGAGCCGGGAAGCGAGGGGCGTCACCAGGCTTTTCAGGCTCATGGCCGTGGCCGCGTCGCCGGCATGGCCTACCCCGAAGAACGAGGCGCGGCGGGTTGCCGGAATCTCGCCCTGCTCCGCCGCCACCACGCCCGCGGCGTAGCGGGCGTACTCCTCCAGCCTGGCGAAGCAGAGCCGGCCTACGCCGTATTGCACGTCGAGTTGGTACTGGAAGCGGAACGAGATCTCTTCCGGGCTGCCGACGAGGAGCAGGTAGTAAGGAAGGAGGTCCGGGTCGGCCGGTCCCGGGCTCACTCGGTGCCGGCCGAGGAACCGCAGCTTGGAATCGCCGGCACGGTAGACGAGCTCGCGGTACCGGTTCTCCTGGAGCCGGCCGGCCTGGGACCGGCGCAGGGCGAGAAGCGGAGCGAGCGCGTCGCGCAGCTCGTCCTGCCGGTTTTCCGGAAAGATCACTCCCCATCCGGTCTCCGCCAGATTCCGCAGATCGATCTGGAAGCGGGTATCGAGATGGTCCTCGCGGACGTAGGCCGACCACCGGCGGAGCTCCTCGACCTCGGCGGCCGGCCGGGTCTCGCCACAGGCCACCGCCGCGATCTGTCCGAGCGTCACTTCCTTCAGCAACGGCTCGCCGGTCGAGGCGTGAATGCCGTTCACCGCCAAAGCCTGGTGTTCGACAGAACTGTTTTCCATGCCAAGATCTCCTCGAGGCTGCCCTGATCGGGACGTCTCTAGTCCTCTCTCGATGGCGCCCGGTATGTGATTCCGAAAGGATCATCGACCTCCCACGCGGAATAGCGAGGCCTGCTCACCGGCGTATGCCCGGACCTTCTGGGGTTTTTGAAAACGATTTCGAGATGCACCACCCGGCCCCTTGTCTCGGGAGGGAAGTCCTGACCGTCGAGGAATGTGTAGTTCCACCAGATCCATCGCTCGTCGTTGTCAAAGACCACCTCACGACTATCGGGATCCCCGAGAAGCCGGAGGATCTGCTCCGCGGTCTTGCCCCGGGCAAGAGCCTGGATCTCACCGAAGGAGCGGTCCGAGCGAGCCCTGGGACCGCCACACCCCTCGGCACCGATCAGCAGGAGCGCCACGCCCGTGAGCAGAAGCCCGATCTTCGAAACCATACGCACCTCCCTGATGGATGAGCGCTCCCGGAGCCCCCTCCGCTCCGCACGGATGCGGAAGGCACCGGGTGCCGGGAGCGCTTGGGCGTATTGCCGTGCTCAGCTCTGCTTGCCGCCGCGCGGCGGTGGGGCATGTGGACCGGTGTAGGCGGTGGCCGGTTCATCGGGCTTGGCTCCGCTCGACTTCTCTTCGGGTTCGAAGTCGTGCCCCTTCATGACGGACGGGGCCTCGTGGTGTTCCGGTTGCTCGGGGCTGCGGCGGTTCTTCATGGCGTCCTCCGTGCTCCCTCTCCGGTCCCCGGAGGGCTCCGGGGGCGGGAGGGCGCTGTTTTGGGTCCGCGCCAGGGAGAAGCCGCGTACGGCGATTTGGTTAGAGGAGAGAGGAGAATTTCGCGAGCGGGAGAAGGAGCGGGGCCAGCCTTCCTCTCACCGCCACTCACCCTGGAGTGTGAAGCCGGCCCAGTAATAGGGGGCACGCCAGCGCTTCTCCCTCGAAAGCGAGAGTTGGGCTTGCCGCAAAGCCTGGGCAGGAGGCAGGTTCTGTAAGAAGAGGCCCGTATAAAAACGTTTCATCAACTCGCCGGTGGCGCGGTCGTCCACGTCCCAGAGCGATACGAGGAGGCGCGGCGCCCCAGCGTGCAGGAACCCCTGGGTCAATCCCACCAGCCCCTCGCCTCCGACCTCTTTGCCGAGACCGGTGCGACAGGCGCTCAACACCACGAGATCCGCGCGCAGATCGAGATCGGAGATCTCATAAGCACGGAGGTGGCCATCGATGGGCCGGCCGGAGGCGTCGAAGGCCGAAAGGGCGAGGGCCGACAGCTCGGGATAGAGATCGTTGAGGATGCCATGGGTGGCGAAGTGGAGGACGCGGTAGGATCCCAGCCGCCCGTTCCGCACCAGGTCCCGATTGGCCGCGAAACCCGAAGCGGCCAGAACGGACCGGGATCCGGCCAGGGCGAGGATGGCCTCGGCCTCCCGCCCCGTGTAGCGCAGACGCTGCCAGGGAGTCACCAAGCTGGAGGGCCGAGCCCTACCTGCCTCGCCGCCACGGCGGAGGCCTTGGAGCCGCTCGTCGTCCGGCCCGAAGACCGGGTCCGCCACCACCGCCAGGAGGCCGGGCGGAGGCCGCCGGTTCGCGGTCCGGGTGCGCAGCGTGGCCAGGACGGAGGCAGAGGGCAGGCTGACGATCTCATGCTCTGCGATGAGGGGCTGGGCAGCCACGCGGCCGCCGGACTGCGGATGGTACAGGGCGGCGAAAGGAACGCTCTGCAGGGAGCCGGGGGCGACGAGGACCAGACGCCGGCGGTCGAGCAGATCGGCCACCGGACCCAACAGCATGCGGCTCAGCCGCGATGCCGCCTGACGGGCCGCGATCTCCCCCGTCTGGTGATGGCTCTCGAGCATCCGCCGGTAGGCCTGGCGCGCCGCCTGCTCGATCTCCTCCCGGCCAGGCAGGATCGAAAACCGCGTCTCCTCCGAGGTCACGGCCCAAAGAAAGCTCCGCTCCTCGCCCAGGAAATACTCGAGCAGCAGCGTCTCACCGTCGATGAGCTCGGCCTGAACCTGCGTCAATGACAGCGTGGGGGTGGCCCGTTCGAGTGTAAGCGGCCCTTGGGCTTCCGCCTCCGCCTGCCGCAAGCGCTCCAGGAGATCCGACAGATCCGATCCCGGTGCGCCGTCCTCGATTCCCTGCGAAGAGGCGAGCACGTCGAGATGTTGCGTGTTGACCTGCCGGCTCAGCTCGCCGACACGGCGCACTTCCTCGGGATCGGGTTTTTGACTCGCCACGCTCAGGAGATCGAGCAGGCTCCTCGCGCGGGCACGTTCGCTGATGGCGAACGCCCTGGCGTCGTGGCCTCGGTCCGGCTCGCGGCGGTGCCGCTCTGCCAGGAGGTCGATGTAGAACGCGTACTGCTCCTGCCGGGAGGCGAGATAGGACGACCGCAGATCCAGCCGCCATACCTGATCGCGGGCCGCCTCGATCGCGTCCAGGGTCTGCTCCATCCAGCGCTCGGCCTCATCGAGCTCGCCCTCCGCCCTGGCCACGCGGGCCAGTCCGAAGAAGGCACGCTCATCCCCCGGGGACAGCCGCAACGCCTGCTCATAGCGTTCGCGCGCCTGGCCGGG
>DASPJI010000532.1:0-19139 GCA_035628695.1 Thermoanaerobaculia bacterium
CGGCGTTCTCCGCCATCAGCTCTTCGGGGGACCGGCTCGTCTCGAGCGCCGGACGGGAGACGGTGGGCACCTGGGCGACGGCTTCCGAGTATTTGATGTAGGTATCGATCGATGCGACGACGACGCGGGCCTCGACGGTGAGCAGGTCGATTCCCACCAGCGAGACCCGTACCCAGGCGTCGATCACGATGCCCTTGTCCAGGACCCGGTCCAGGACGTCGATGAGACTGGTACCACCGGAGGCTCTTTCAACGGGCATTTTCTACTCCCTGGTTGTCTGGGTACCGGCGGGGCCCGGCCGCTTACCGGCTCGGCCGCTCCTCCCCTCCCGCTCCCGAGGCTCCGCGCTCAAGGCGTCCACCCGCGCCTCGAGAAGACGGACCTGCTCGCGCAGGGCGTCGTTCTCGAGCGTCAGACGGCGGGCCGCCACGGAAAGATTGGGGTCCTGGCGCCACCAGTCGAGGCCGATCTGCTCCGCCTTGTCGATGGAGCAGACGAGCAGCCGGATGCGGATGGTGAGCAGCTCCACCTCCGCCAGGGAGACGCGGATGTCCCCGGCGATGACCAGGCCTTTGTCCAGCACCCGGTCGAGGACGTCGACCAGGCCGGTGGACCGGCGATAGCTCGGCTCGATGGAGGATGGCATCTTTTTCTGACTCGTCAGCTCCAGTAGGCCAGCAGTGACAGACGCGCAGGCCGCGATCCTACGCCAACCCCGCAGACGGTGCAATCCACCAGAGGACGACCCGGGGGTGAGCCGTTCATCGCCTGCAAGATCCTGGCCGGAAACCCGCGGCCCCACCGGCTCCGCCACGCCCTACACTACTCCCTGCCCTACACCGTACCGAGGAACCGACGAATGAAGACGATGACGCTCTGCCTGCTCCTGACCCTGCTGCCAGGCCTCGCCGGAGGACAAGCCGCCGGGCAGGAAGTCGAAAGCTACGACCTCGGCGAGATCGCCGCCGCCCGCCGCCTGTTCGAGGCCAACCTCCAGGCGATCCGCGACAAGGACAAAGACGCCTACCTCGCCTGCTACCTCCAGTCGCACGGGCTGGTGCGCAGCGGCCCGCCCGGCTTCGACCTCGGCTATGCCGGCCTGGCGGCGACCGCGGGCGCGGGGTGGCCCGACCACATCGACGCCGCCGACCTGCGCCTGACGCCGGTGCAGCCAGGGATGGTCTACGGCACCTACCGGTACCGGGTGCGCTACGGCGCCAACGAGGTGGCGGGCCTGTCGGAGCGGCTCTTCGTCGAGACGGACCAGGGCTGGAAGATCGCCCTGACCACCGCCTTCCCGGCCCTACCCGGCCTGCCTCCGCCCCCCCGCATCCTGGTCGGCGCCACCCTGGTGGACGGCACCGGCCGGCCGCCGGTCCCCGATGCCGTGGTGATGCTGCGCGAAGGGCGGATCGAGTGCGCCGGCCCGCGCGCCGCCTGCCCGATCCCGGTCGGCGTCGAGACCGTCAACGTCACCGGCCGGTGGATCGTGCCCGGTCTGGTGGACGCCCACGTCCACTTTTCGCAGACAGGCTGGGCGGACGGACGGCCCGACTCCCTGGACGTCCGCGACCGGCACCCCTACGAAGAGCTGCAGGGTGAGCTCCGCCGCCACCCGGAGCGCTTCGGCCGCTCCCACCTATGCGCCGGCGTCACCGCGGTCTTCGACGTCGGCGGCTACCCCTGGACGCTGACCCTCCCCGCCTGGGCCGAGCCGCGCTCCGACGTGGCCCGGGTGGCGGCCGCCGGCCCGCTGCTCTCCGCCCTGGACCACTGGGTCAACCTGCCGGGCGAGCGCCAGTTCCTCTACCTCGCCGACCCGGACGTGGCGCGCCGGGGGGTCCAGTACCTCGCGGCCGAAGGCGCTGACGCCGTCAAGGTCTGGCTCATCCCCACCCGCGAGCGGCCGGTGCCGGCCCTGGAGCCCCTGGTCACCCTGGCCGGGGAGGAGGCGGCCCGGAGGAAGCTGCCGCTGATCGTCCACGCCACCGGCCTCGCGGAGGCCAAGGCGGCGCTCCGCGCCGGCGCCAAGCTCCTCGTCCACAGCGTCTGGGACCAGCCGGTCGACCAGGAGTTCCTCGACCTGGCGAAGAAGGACGGCACGGTCTATTGCCCGACGATCACCGTCGGCCGGGGCTACGTCCGCATGTACGAGAGCGCGGCGCGGGACCAGGCGCCGGTGATCGACGACCCCAACGGCTGCGTCGATCCCACCACCCGTGCCCGTCTCGCCGAGACGCCGGGGCTGGATGCCGGTTTCCCGGCGGAGCAGATCGCCGCCATGGACGCCCGCATCGCCGGCCAGGAGCGGGTGATGGCCGAGAACCTGAAGAAGGTGGCGGCGGCGGGCATCCCCATCGCCATGGGGACCGACGCGGGCAACCCGTTCACCCTCCACGGCCCGTCGGTCTACGCCGAGATGGAGGCGATGCAGGCCGCCGGCCTCTCGGCCATGGACGTGCTGGTCGCCTCCACCCGCGGCGGCGCCCTTGCCATGGGCCGGCAGGCCGACCTCGGGACGGTCGAAAAGGGCAAGCTCGCCGACCTCCTGATCGTGGGGGCCGACCCGGCGGCCGACATCAAGAACCTGCGCAAGGTCCTCTGGGTGGTGCGGGGAGGGGAGATGCGCCCGATCGCCGAGCTGGCGGCGCTCGCCGCCGGCGCGGGCCAGGAGAGAGAGCAGGAGAGATAGGATAGAGGCTCAAGGGAGGGTCAAGAGATGAACCTGGTGGCGAATGTCCTGGTCGGGCTCGTGGCGTTGCTGCATCTCTACTTCCTGGTCCTCGAGATGTTCCTCTGGACGAAGCCGGCCGGCCGCCGCGCCTTCGGCCTCTCGCCCGAGCTCGCGGCCCAGACCAAGTCGCTGGCGGCCAACCAGGGCCTCTACAACGGCTTCCTCGCCGCCGGCCTCCTCTGGGGCCTGATCCGGGGCGCCGACGGGGTGCCGGTCGTGATCTTCTTCCTGGCCTGCGTCATCGTCGCCGGAGTGTTCGGCGCGGCGACCGCGAGCCGCAAGATCCTCTGGGTCCAGGCGTTGCCGGGCGCCCTCGCCCTGGCCGCGGTCCTGCTCGCCCGCTCCTAGAAAAAGGAATGAGCCTCACCGTCCACCCGATCGACACCCCTCTCGGCCGCTGGACGCACACGGAGTGGCGGCCCGATCCGGGGTCGGAGATGGCCGGGCTGGTGCAGCACATCTGGCATTTCGAGGGGACCCTGAGCTTCACCCGCGAGCGGCACTTCCCCAACGGCACGCTGGAGCTGATCGTCCAGTTGGACGATCCCTACCGGGATATTCACGGGGAGCGGACCGAGGTCTGCCCGAGCGTCTGCTTCACCGGGCTCCAGACCGGCCCCATGGTCATCGAAGCCCCGGGAGGCTTCAGCCGCGTCCTCGGGGTGCGGCTCCATCCGGCCGGGGCCTATGCCCTCTTCGGCCGCTCCCTGGCGGAGACGAGCGGGATCTCCAGCGTCGACGTCCGCGACCTGGCGGGCCCCGCGGCGGACGAGCTCGCCGAGCGCTGCCACGCCGCCGCCTCGGCCGAGGAGCGGCTGCGCGCCGCGGCGTCCTGGGTCGGCGAGCGCCTCGCGCGCTCCCGGGGAGTGGACCCGGCCATCGCCTGGACGGCGGCCCAGATCGAGCGCCGGCACGGCGCGGTCTCGATCGCCGCCCTGCGCGAGCGGGCCGGCCTGACCAAGACGCGGCTCGCCACCGCCTTCCGCGAGCAGATCGGCGTGCCGCCGAAGCTCTACGCCCGCATCCAGCGCTTCCGGCATCTCCTGACGCTGCTGCACGCCCAGGCCGGCTCTCTCGCCGACCTGTCCGCCGAGGCCGGCTATTACGATCAGCCGCACATGAACGCGGAGTTCCGGAAGCTGAGCGGCGTCACCCCCGGCGACTTCCTGGCCGCCCGCCGCTACACCAGCTCCAGCCTGGCCGAACCGGCCCCCTGAGCCGGACTTTTGTCCAAGACGCCGGGCCGGCCAGGTCCTATCGTGTCTCCCAGGCGGTCCCAAGGACGGGGCCGCGGACCTTCCAAGGAGGTGACCATGCCCACCCAGGTGATTCCCTATCTCTCCATCCAGGGCGCCGCGAGCGCCCTCGAGTTCTACAAGAAGGCCTTCGGCGCCAAGGAGGAGCTGCGCCTCACCGAGCCCGGCACCGGCCGGATCGGGCACGCCGAGATCACCATCGGCGGATCGCGGATCATGCTGGCCGACGAGTACCCCGAATACGGCATCGTCAGCCCGAAGACCCTCGGCGGCGCGGGCCTCCGGATCTGCCTGATCGTGGACGACGTCGACGCCGTGGTCGCCCGAGCCGTCGACGCCGGCGCGAAGCTCACGATGCCGGTACGGGACCAGTTCTACGGCGACCGCTCCGGCAAGGTGGAGGATCCTTTCGGCCACACCTGGTACATCCAGACCCACAAGGAGGACATGTCCGCCGAGGAGATGCAGCGCCGCTATGACGAGGAGCTGAGCGCCCAATAGGCGCCGCCATCCCCGAAAAACGAAGACCCTACCCGGAGAGACGACGACCGTACCCGCCGAAACAAGACCATACCCGGGCAGACGGGCATCGTCCCCGCGGGTACGGCCACCCTACCCTGGGTACGAAGGCGCTCCCCGCGGGTACGGCGATCGCCGCGTGGGTATGGTCATCCTCCCCCGGGGGATGACAGCCCTACCTCGGGTAGGACGGACCTTTTCCGGGGTATGGCGGACATCCCTCGCGGGGCAACGGCTGCCCCGGGGAAGTGGCGACGCGTCAAGAGGGAAATGGTGGATTTGCGGGGAGATGCGCCCCCTCCCCCTGGGCCGTTAGCCCCAGCGGGTGGGGGGCCGGACCGGGTTTTGGCATACGATCCCTCCTCGCATGGCCCACCGCATCGCCCTCCTGGTCTCCGGCGCCTCCGGCATGCTCCTCCCCCGCCACCTGCTGGGGAGGCTCGCCTCCCATCCAGAGGTGGAGCGGATCCACCTGGTGGTCTCGGCGGGAGCGAGCCAGGTGCTGCGCCACGAGCTCGGACCGGACCGCACCGGCGCCGCCGACCTCGCCGATGCCGCCGGCCTCGACCCCGCCGCCCGGTCCAAGGTCGTGGTCCACCGGGACAACGAGCTGGACGCCCCCATCGCCTCGGGCTCCTACCGGCTGACGGGCACCGCTGTGCTGCCCTGCAGCGCCGGCACCCTGGGAGCGCTGGCCACCGGCTCGGCCCGGACCCTCGTCCACCGCGCCGGCGCCGTGGCCCTCAAGGAGAACCGGCCCCTGGTCCTGGGCTTTCGGGAGACCCCCTACAGCCTGGTCCATGTGGAGAACATGCGCCGCCTCCTCTACATGGGAGCCGTGATCCTCCCCCCGGTCCCCGCCTTCTATATAGGAGGCGAGGACCTCAACCGCTTCCTCGACCACTACGCCCTGCGGGTCATGGACCGCCTCGGCGTGAGCGAGCCCGGCGAGCCCGGGCTGCGGTGGGGGGAGTAGAGCCGCTTCAGATAGGCTAGAGACCCATGCGCCCCCTCCGCACCCTCTCGACCGTGCTCGAGATGATCAAGTTCGAGCACACGCTGTTCGCGCTGCCGTTCGCGTTCCTGGGGATGATCCTGGCCGCCGAGGGGGGGCCGTCGTGGCGGACGGTGCTCTGGATCGTCGTCGCCATGGTCGGGGCGCGCAGCGCCGCCATGGGGTGGAACCGCCTGGTGGACCGGCGGATCGACGCCGCCAACCCGCGGACGGCGACCCGCGCCCTCCCCGCCGGCCTGGTGAGCCCCGCGGCCGTGACCCTGTTCATCGTCGCCAGCTCGGCCCTGCTGGTCGTCGCCGCCTGGCAGCTCAACCCGCTGGCGCTGGCCCTCTCTCCGGTGGCCCTGGCGATCCTCTTCCTCTATTCCTATACCAAGCGGTTCACCTGGGCCTCTCACCTGGTGCTCGGACTCTCCCTGGCCGGCGCCCCCCTGGGGGCCTGGATCGCGGTGCGCGGCGACGTCACGGCGACTCCCCTGATCCTCGCCGGCTCCGTGCTCCTCTGGGTGGCCGGCTTCGACGTCCTCTATGCCCTCCAGGACGTGGAGTTCGACCGCCGCACCGGCCTCTACTCCATCCCGGCGCGCTTCGGCGTCGTCGGCGCGCTCTGGATCTCGGCGGGGCTCCACGCCCTGATGCTCGCCCTCCTCGCCCTGCTGCCGCGGGTCTACCCGCCCGGCCTCGGCGCCGGCTTCTGGGTAGGCTGGGCCGGATGCCTCGCCCTCATCGCCTACCAGCACTGGGTCGTGCGCCCCGGCGACCTGTCGCGCCTCAACGCGGCTTTCTTCACCGCCAACGGCGTCCTCTCGGTCTGGCTCTTCGCGGCGATCGCCCTTGATATACTCCTGCCGTGATGGCAGCGAATCTCTCTCTTATCCGTCCCGAAGCCTTTCCCGCACCCCTGCGCGACATCGCCGCCAAGGTGCGTGACGGCGTCCGCCTCGACGAGGCCGACGCCCTGACCTGCCTGACGACGCCGCACCTGCTCCACCTCGGTCGCCTGGCCGACACGGTGCGCCGGCGCCTCCATGGCAACGTCACCTACTTCAACATCAACCGGCACATCAACCCCACGAACGTCTGCGTCTACACCTACAACTGCAAGTTCTGCAGCTTCGCGGCCCTTCCCGGCGAGGACCACGCCTGGGAGATGAGCCACGAGGACGTGTACAAGCACGCGGCCGACCAGGGGGGCAACCGGGTCACCGAGTTCCACATCGTCGGCGGGCTCCATCCGGACCTCTCCCTCGACTGGTACCTGGAGATGATGCGCGGCTTGAAGCAGCGCTTCCCCAACGCCCACCTCAAGGCCTTCACGGCCATCGAGGTCGGCTGGTTCGCCAAGCGCGAGAAGCTGTCCATCGAGGAGGTGCTGCGCCGGATGCGCGACGCCGGCCTGGGATCGCTCCCCGGCGGCGGGGCGGAGATCTTCCACGCCGAGGTGCGGGAGATCATCTGCGACGGCAAGCTCGACGCCGACGAGTGGATCGAGGTCCACCGCGTCGCCCACAAGATGGGGATCAAGAGCAACTGCACCATGCTCTACGGCCACGTCGAGCGGCCGGAGCACAAGGTGGACCACCTGCTGCGCCTGCGCGCCCTCCAGGACGAGACCGGCGGCTTCAACGCCTTCATCCCCCTGGCCTACCACCCCGAGAACAACTACATGGGGCTGACGTACCACACCACCGGCGGCGACGACCTGCGGCACATCGCGGCCTCGCGCCTGGTGCTGGACAACATCCCGCACATCAAGGCCTACTGGGTGATGGTCACCCCGAAGCTGGCGCAGGTGGCCCTGCGCTTCGGGGCGGACGACATGGACGGCACCGTGGTGGAGGAGAAGATCTACCACATGGCCGGCGCCGGCACGAGCCAGCAGCTCTCCCGCTCCGAGCTCGAGCGGATCGTGCGCGAGGCCGGGTTCGTCCCGGTCGAGCGCGACACGCTCTACAACCCGATCGCGCCGATCGCGCCGGCTGCTGCGTGAAGCCCGAGCCCCTCGGTTTCCGCTACCTGGCGGTGGACGGCCCCATCGGGGTCGGCAAGACTACCCTGGTGGAGATGCTCGCCCACCGCTTCGAGGGGATGAAGATCCTCGAGGACGTGGACAACCCGTTCCTCGGCGACTTCTACCAGGACCGCCCCGGCGCCGCCTTCCAGACCGAGCTCTACTTCCTGCTGTCGCGCTACAAGCAGCAGCAGGAGATCACCCAGCAGAACCTGTTCGACCGCTTCCTGGTGGCCGACTACACGTTCCAGAAGAACCGCATCTTCGCCTACCTCAACCTGTCCGACGACGAATTGATGCTGTTCGACAAGCTCTATGCCCTGCTGGAGCCCCAGATTCCGGTACCGGACCTGATCATCCATCTGGTGGCCGACGTCGACACCTGCATGGAGCGGATCCGCAAGCGCGCACGCAACGTCGAGAAGACGATTTCGGCGAATTACCTCGCCGAGTTGATCGACGCCTACAATCACTACTATCATTACTACACGCGGTCGCCGCTGCTGGTGGTAGACACCCGGCACATGAACTTCCCCCAGCGGCCCGAGGACTTCGACGAGCTTCTGCACCGGCTCGCCAAGCCCATCAAGGGGACCGAGTACTTTCAGCCGCTTGGATCCGCCAATCCCCGCGCCTAGGCATCTCGCCTAGTAGACGCCGGGAGCGGACCGAGACGGGAGCAGCCCAGCGCCGCCCGGCGGCGTGGCCCACGGCAGTCGAGGGCCCGATCCCCCAGGATCTTTAACGAGGGAGGGGACGGACACCTCGCGCAGCTCCGGCAGGCCGCGCACATACGACCGTGCTCGCCCAAGGCCCTTCCGTCTCCCCAGGCGGAAGGGTTTTTCGCTTCTCCGGGTTTTGAATCCCGGAAAGGAGGCTGCGATGGCGGGCGAGACGAAATCCGTGACCGTGCCCTGGGTTGCCGGGGCTCCTCAGCGCAACGAGCGCGTGGTGATGGTCACCGCGTACGACTTCCCCCAGGGGCGCACCGCCGACGCGGCCGGCGCCGACATTGTCCTGGTGGGCGACTCCCTCGCCATGGTGGTCCTCGGCCATCCCGACACCCTGTCGGTGACCATGGACGAGATGCTCCACCACGTGAAGGCGGTGCGGCGCGGCGTCAAGCGCGCCCTGCTGGTCGCCGACATGCCTTACGGCTCGTTTCACCTCGGCACCGACCACGCCGTCAGCAACGCCATCCGCTTCATCAAGGAAGGCGGCGCGCAGGCGGTCAAGATCGAGGGCGCCCGGCCGGAGCTGGTGGCCGCCCTCGCCCAGGCCGAGGTGCCGGTGATGGCCCACCTCGGCCTCACGCCGCAGTCGGTCCACCGCTTCGGCGGCTTCAAGGTCCAGGGGCGGGACGCGGATGCCCGGCGCCTGATCCTCGAGGCGGCCACGGCCGTCGAGGAGGCGGGCGCCTTCTCGCTCGTCCTCGAGTGCGTGCCGAGCGACCTGGCGGCGGAGATCACCCGCAACCTCTCCATCCCCACCCTCGGCATCGGCGCCGGCCCGGAGTGCGGCGGCCAGGTGCTGGTCTACCACGACCTGCTCGGCCTCGAAGAGCGGATCGCGCCGCGCTTCGTGCGGCGCTACGCCGAGCTCGGCCTGCTCTCCCGCGAAGCCATCGAGCGCTTCGCCGACGACGTCCGCGAAGGACGTTTCCCCACGCCGGAGGAGAGCTACGGCGCGGTGACCCGGCCCGCCGCCGAAGCGGTGGGCAAGATCTACGGCTGAGAGGCGAGCCCATTGATCACGACCCGTACCGAGGCGGACCTCCGCCGCAAGGTCAAGGACTGGCATCAGGCCGGCCTGTCCGTGGGGTTCGTCCCCACCATGGGCGCGCTCCACGCCGGCCACCTGTCGCTGGTCGGCATCGCCCGGACGCACGCCGACCGGGTGGTGGCGTCGGTCTTCGTCAACCCGACCCAGTTCGGGCCCGGCGAGGACTTCGGCCGCTACCCGCGCCAGCCCGAGGAGGACGCCGCGATGCTGGCGGGCGCCGGCTGCGACCTGTTGTTCCTGCCCGAGGTGGAGACGATGTATCCGCCGGGGAACACCACGTTCGTCGACCTCGGCGCGCCGTCCGAGGGCCTCGAGGGGCACTTCCGGCCCGGCCACTTCCGGGGCGTCGCCACCGTCGTCTGCGGCCTCTTCAACCTGGTGCGCCCGGACGTGGCGGTCTTCGGCGAGAAGGACGGCCAGCAGCTCGCCGTGATCCGCCAGATGGTGCGCGACCTCCACATGCCGGTGGAGATCGTCGCCGGCCCCACCATCCGCGAGGAGGACGGCCTGGCGATGTCGTCGCGCAACGCCTACCTGTCGCCGGACGAGCGGCGCGCCGCAAGCGTCCTCTACCGGGCGCTGTCGGCCGCCGAGCGGGCCATCGCGGCCGGCGAGCGGCGGGGCGGCGAGGTGCGGCGGGTGCTACATGAAGTCCTGGATTCCGAGCCCACAGCCCGGGTGGAGTACGCCGAGGTCGTGGACGCCGAAAGCTTCCGGCCGCTGGAGACCCTCTCCGGCCGGCTGGTCCTCCCCCTGGCCGTCCGGATCGGGGGGACGCGTTTGATCGACAACTTCCAACTGGCGGTCGAAGGCTGACCCGGCCGCCGGGGAGATTACGGATATGCGACGCACCCTTCTCAAGTCCAAGATCCACCGGGCGACGGTGACCGGTGCCGACCTCCACTACCAGGGCTCGGTGAAGATCGATCCGCTCCTGATGGAAGCCGCGGACATCGTCGAGTGGGAGCGGGTGGAGATCTACAACGTCACCAACGGCGAGCGCTTCGCCACCTATGCGATCCCGGGGATTCCGGGCGACGGGGAGATCGTGCTCAACGGCGCGGCGGCCCACAAGGTGAGCAAGGGCGACCTCGTCATCATCGCCACCTATGCCGACTTCGAGGCGCAGGAGATCCGCGACCACGTCCCGTCGCTGGTCTTCGTCGACGAAGCCAACCGCCGGGCGATCCACCCGCCGGTGGTGATGGCCCCGGAGCCCGAGCTGGAGCTGGCGCTTGGCTGAAGGGATCCCGGCCCCACCCCACGGGGGGAGGGCCGGGAATCCCCCATCCTCTAGAATCGTTGCAGGAGGAGCCATGGCCACCACCCTCGAAGCCGCCACCCCGCAGACCGCCACCGACGTCGCGCCGCTCACCATCGCGGGCCGGACCTTCCGTTCGCGCCTGTTCCTGGGGACGGGCAAGTACCCCGACTTCGAGACCATGGCGGCGGCCCTGGACGCCTCCGGCACCGAGGTGGTCACGGTGGCACTGCGGCGGGTGAAGATGGACGAGCGGGGCCGCGGGTCGCTCCTCGACTTCGTCGACCAGGACCGTTACCTGCTCCTGCCCAACACCGCCGGCTGCTACACGGCGGACGAGGCCATCCGCACCGCCCGCCTGGCGCGGGAGCTGGGGGGCTGGAACTGGGTGAAGCTCGAGGTGATCGGCGACCAGAAGACGCTCTTCCCGGACAACGTCGAGCTGCTCAAGGCGACGGAGACGCTGGTGGCCGAGGGCTTCGTGGTGCTGCCCTACACCAACGACGACCCGGTGATCTGCCGCAAGCTCGAGGAGCTGGGAGCGGCGGCGGTGATGCCTCTGGGCGCCCCCATCGGCTCGGGGATGGGCATCCGCAATCCCGCCAACCTCCGGATCATCCTGGAGCAGGCCAACGTCCCGGTGATCGTGGACGCGGGCGTGGGCACGGCAAGCGACGCCGCCGTCGCCATGGAGCTAGGCGCCGCCGGCGTCCTGATGAACACCGCCGTGGCCGAAGCGAAGGACCCGATCCGGATGGCGAAGGCGATGAAGCTGGCCGTCGAAGCCGGCTGGCTCGCCGCCCACGCCGGCCGCATCCCGAGGAAGCTCTACGCCTCCGCCTCCTCGCCGATGACCGGCCTCATCGAGTAGGGCCTACGCAGGAGACCCCGGCCTGCTCTAGAATCCGGGTCCGCACGAGACCCACCGTGCAGCCATAGCTCAACTGGATAGAGCGACAGACTACGGATCTGTAGGTTGGGGGTTCGACTCCTCCTGGCTGCACCAGCTTTTCCTCCTCCGCAAGCAGGGCCCACACTGGCTCCTGGGCCGGTATACTTCGAGAGTGAGATTCGAATGGGACCCGGAGAAGGAGGTGCGCAACCTTCGGAAGCACGGGGTCTCGTTCCTGGAGGCGAGCACTGTGTTCGGCGATGCGTTGGCCGCAACGATCCCGGACCGGAAGCATTCCGAGCTTGAGCTCCGCTTCCTCACGATGGGCATGTCCTCGGGGAACCGGCTGCTGATCGTAGCTCACACCGATATCGAGGAGAGCGTTCGGATCATCAGCGCGAGGACGGCAACGGCGCAGGAGAAAAGGCGTTATGAGTCAGGAACCTGAAGGCGACGATCTCGAACCGGAGTACGACTTCTCGGGAGCGGTGCGTGGCAAGTACTACCAGCGCTACCAGCAGGGTACGAACGTGGTCCTGCTCGATCCCGACGTGGCTCAGGCCTTCAAGGACTCCGAGTCAGTGAACCGGGCTCTCCGCCTCCTCCTCGACCTGGCCCGGCATGAGGTCCCCCAGAGCCGGTGAGCCCCGGCGCAAGAGGAGCGGCCCCCGATAAGGGGCCGCTCACACGGAAGCGAACTCGTTCGACTCAGGGACAGGGAAGATCCGCGGCGTTCTCTCCCCCCCAGCACCCCAGGGCATCAGTGATGGTGAAGGTACTCTGCGCCGCTCGCGGAACATAGCCAGCGTAGTGCGCGTAATTCCAGAGCTCCAAGTGGAGGTGAGGATTGGTTGAACAAGTAGTGGAGCCATTATATTGGCCGCTCACCTGAGCGATTCGGGTCGGCGCTGTCACAATGTCTCCGTTGTTCTTGAGGATGCCGTCGACATGCCCATACCAGATGGTGCCAATGGCCGTCCAGACCCCATTGTAAAGAACCTGGACTTCGAGCTGCATCCGATAACCACCCTGCGCATAGGTTGAACAAGCAAATACTGGCGCGTTCGCCCCTCCCTGCAGCACCTTCGCTCGAACTGCCGTGGCCGGGCTGATGGCCTTGGCGTCGAAATAAACTGCATATCCAGCGCTACCCCCTGCCACCGCAACATCCATCGACAGATCACCGCCGTAGACGGTGTGGTGGCCCGGAGCAGTAGAGGTTACGACGGCAGTCACTCCATAGGGACTAATAAGTTCCGCCCTCAGGTGAGAGGGGTTACTGCCATGGGACCACACAGCACCGGGTACGGCGAGGACAGAGAACACACCTACCAAAATGGACTTCTCGAATCTAAGCACTTCGTCTCCTTGCTCACAGTTGCAAACCTCGTCAGGATAAGCAGCCCCGGGGCTACCCGACTTTCTATTAGAATACTCTAACATTCATCGGGAAGATGGTCAAGCTGGCCCCCGCTCACCTGGGGGAATCGGCTCGCCAGAGAGGAGGCCGGCGGCGTCCAAGGAGGTTGGCCAGCGACTCCGGGGCTCTCAGTAGGGGATGGCCATGTTCATACCGTCCAGCAGCTTTCGTCGAAGAGTCTCAGCCCACCTCCCGGATCTCGCCCGGTCTCACTTCGGCGAGAGCCACCAAGAGCACTGGCACGAGTGGGAGCAGATCCTCCCATCGATTCGTGCGCGCACGGACCAGCACGATACCGAAAGGTATCCCACGCAGGTTCTGCTGATGGCGCAGCTTTCGGTCCATGGTGACGAAGACCTCGAAGCCTGCGTCGGCGGCCCGGCGGAGCAGTTCCCCATTCTTCGTCCCCTTCCAGCCCAGCTCATGAACAAAGACGGCGCTGACCGTGGCCAGCGCCGCCTTGAGATCACGAGGCAACTGTTCGTCAAGCAGCGTGCGGCGCATTCAATACCCTGTCCCGAGCTTCCTCCAGCACGGCGACCGCCTGGGCGCGGTCCACAGAGGGAAACTGCTTCAGAAACACGTCGAGCGAATCCCCCGCCTCGAGATAGTCGAACAGACTCTGGACCGGAACCCGCGTACCGCGGAACACCGGGGTACCGCTGAGAACCTCGGGGTCTACCTGAACCTGGCTCTGGCGTGTCGACATCGGCTCACCTCCGGACCTGCGGTCCTTCTCCAGTATATCCAACACGCCTCGTCTCGCCCCCTAAAGCGAAGCGCCACCGGCGGAGTCTCCTCCGCCGACGGCGCTCCCAATCTATATAAGAAAGACCCTACTTCTCCCCCGCCCGCGCCGCCCGCTGCCCCGCCCGCTCATCGAGAATCGCCCCGCACCTCTCCAGCGGCGAGAGGCCGGCGGCGTCCAGGAGGTTGGCGAGCGACTCCGGGGCTCTCAGCAGGTGGATGGCGATGTTCATGCCGTCCAGCAGCTTCTCGTCGAAGAGCCGGGAGCGGCCCACCTCCTCGCCGTTCTCCAGGGTGATGGAGAAGGTGCCGTCGGGGTTGCGGTCCTTCTGGAGGTAGAGCATCGGGTCGCGGCCGGTGCCGGGGAGGAGGCCGGCGGCGATCAGGGCCAGCCATTCGGCGGGGAAGGACAACGTCGGCTCGAAGCCGCGGGCCGGGCTCTCTCCGAGCCGGAACACCCCGTATCCATCCCCGGAGATCTCCTCGATCCGCCAGGGACCAGCGACGTCGGCCTCCGGCGCGGTCGGGCCCTCCTCCCTCTCGGCCAGCCGGCCCAGGAAGTTGGCGGTGAAGGCGTTGCGGGGTTGAGCGGACGGACTGCTACCATCGGTGAAGCTG
Organism: Thermoanaerobaculia bacterium; assembly: GCA_035628695.1. Classification (GTDB taxonomy): domain Bacteria; phylum Acidobacteriota; class Thermoanaerobaculia; order Multivoradales; family UBA5704; genus DASPJI01. The sequence goes on from DASPJI010000532.1 coordinate 14,256, forward strand.
CGCATAAGGGGTCTCTCCCTTCGTGTGCGGCTAGGCTCGGGCGGGAGGCCTTAACTCCCTCCCGGGCCGCTGCCACACGGTGTTTGTGGACCGCGGAGCCGGCACCATGCCGGAACACGGGTGCTGCGTACTACCTGATTCCAGAATCCTAGAACGAAGACAGGGCAGAAGTCAAACCCTTGGGGGGATTTTCTTCCCGCCTCCCTCGGTTCTGTTTCCCCCAGCAGATCTGAGACGCATCTAAATCCTCCTCAGGAGGATGGGCAGGCCATCCACTCGCCCATTACGACTCCATTGACGAGCCACGCCTTCTGTCGCACAATCTACGCACGGCTGATGTCATTAGCGCAGCCGCGGCGTCCAGAAGCGTCCGGAGCTTTCGGATGGCATCCAGGCCGCCGCTCTTTGACAACTGAATCTTGAAGGGGGCGCTGCCGTGTCCAGGGCCGCGCCCCCCGAGGCTCCCTCTGTCCGGCAGGAGGATGCCGGGAGACGGAGGTCCAATCCCTCCGCCTTCCGGCCGGTATTGGCTGCTCCACTCCTGATACCGTCTCACCCGGACAGAAGAAGGGAGCTTCCCATGAAAGCCATCGGCCTGAGCACCTCCTTGCCTATCGACGATCCCCGGAGCCTGTTCGAGTTCGAGACGGAGACGCCCACGCCGGGGCCGCGCGACCTTCTCGTGCGGGTGCGAGCGGTCTCGATCAATCCGGTGGACTGGAAACAGCGGCAGCGGGTGGCTCAGGGGACCACGCTGCCGGAGCCGCGCATCCTTGGGTACGACGCGTCCGGGGTGGTGGAGGCCGTGGGGCCGGAGGTGAGCCTGTTCCGGCCGGGGGACGCGGTGTTCTATGCCGGGAGCATGCAGCGGCAGGGGAGCAACGCGGAGCTCCAACTCGTCGACGAGCGGATCGTGGGCCGCAAACCCGCAACGCTCTCCGATGCGGAGGCGGCGGCGCTGCCTCTGACCTCGCTCACCGCGTGGGAGGCGATCTTCGACCGCTTGCGGATTCCGGAGGGCGGCGGCGCCGGCAAGGCGCTGCTGATCATCGGCGGCGCCGGCGGTGTGGGCTCGATCGCTATCCAGATCGCCAAGCAGCTCACGGGGCTGGAGGTCATCGCCACGGCCTCACGGGAGGAGTCCGCGCGCTGGTGCCGGGAGCTGGGAGCGGACCAGATCGCGGACCATCGCGACTTGGTGACCTCAGTGCGCGGCCTCGGACGGCAATTCGTCGAGTACATCCTCTGCACCAACGACTTCGAAGGGCATTGGCGCTCGTTGGGCGAGCTGATCGCGCCGCAGGGGGCCATCTGCTCGATCCTCGGCGCCCGCCAGCTCGGCGACGTCGGGCCTCTCATGGCCAAGAGCGCCACGCTGGCCTGGGAGCTCATGTTCACCCGCTCCTCCTTCGGCACCGAGGACATGGCCGAGCAGCACCGCATCCTCAACCGCGTGGCCGACCTGGTGGACGCCGGCCGGATCCGCTCCACGCTGACTCGGACCCTGGAGGGCTTCACGGCCGCCAACCACCGACAGGCTCACCAGTTGGTAGAAGCCGGCCGGATGGTTGGCAAGGTGGTGATCGCGTACTCATGAGTCGGCGACACCCCGGCCTGCTCTAAAATCCGAGGTCCGCCTCCTGGCTGCACCACCTCCCTCCTTTGAGCAGAGGCCATCCAGGCCGGCTCCCGGGCCGGCATACTTCGAGAGAGATTCGTTTTAAATGGGTTTCGTTCGGCTGTCTCGGTCAAGCGGGGGAGAAAGTTCCCCCGCCTTCCCGATCATGATTCTCTACTTCAAGGATATCTCATCCTCGCGAGGTCAGTCTTCTCCGACTGCAATCCAGGTAATGTAGTAGATGGGGGAGTTGTTCTGGCTGGCGATCGTGAAGCTCGCAGGTGAGATGGTGTCGATCGTGTCGATGTTGCCTGACTGCTGACCAGCATTCTGCCAATAAGGCGAGATGACAACGACCGGAATCGTGCTGAACGGTTGCGGAAAGTTGATCGTCAACAACCCCGGAGCAGCCTTCTGAGCCACTCCCGTCTGGATTAACTGGGCCATGAATGTTCTCCTTGCGCCCGAGGCGCGTTCTGGACTTTAGGACCACTTTCGGGGTGGTACCCTGGTGAGGCTCTCGCAACCGAGAGCCGTTCGATCGACTGACACCCATGGGATGCTGTTCTTTATCGCCGGCTGACGAGGCAACAAAGCAAGGGATGTGCCAGCGGCCCCGCGAATTGGAAGAAGGCTGCTACGGAGAGCGAACCCGATGAGATAGGTTTTGTGTGGATCCAATCGTCCACACACGTGTAGACAAAAGGACACTTCGCCGCCAACCACCGGCAGGCCCACCAGTTGGTGGAAGCAGGCCAGATGATCGGCAAGGTGGTGATCGCGTACTCGTGAGTCGACGGCGGAGGGCATGCAGCCATGGCTCAAGAGGTCTGCACCCGTGAAATCCCTGACACCCCAGACAACTCTGACAGCCTCGACAACCTGAGAACGGAGTAATTTTCTCTATCCCCCCGGCCCTTCACATGGCACGAGCATTGCTCCCTCTGAGCGGAAATCACAATAGGAGGGTTTATGAGCAGCAGATATTTCTGGGATATCGGATTCGACCTCACCAGCCCCAATTTGCGCTATGGACTTGTCGAAGGCTACTCTCTCTCTACGGAGAGTGGCACCTCGGCCACTCTGACCACCAGCCCAGTCTTCCACCCAGGAGATCAAGTCGACTTCAATGTGTTCAACCTTTCACCATCAACCTGCACAAACGTCGTAAGCAGCCTGACACTAACGATCGATTTTGGCGAACGTTGTCCCTTCGTGGAAACGCCTTTACAATTTACAATCCCAGGCCAGGGAGCAGGGGAACCGGGGAATAGCAGCGCCTTCCCCGGTCGTCAATATCCGCACTGGATGCAGTGGCCTTTTATAGTATCAAAAGCTACGGGCAGGTATTGCTTCAAGGCCTCCCTGACTGTCAACACAGCGAATGGCCCCGTCAGTTTCTCTCTCCCAGATCCCGAGATGATCGTCGGCAGCGACGGCTGATACCCCAAGATTACTTGGAGAGCTCCGCGATCAGGCGGTGATATCGGGCATCCGCCCGGAGCTCCAGCAGTTCCGGGTCGTCCTTGACCTCCTGAATGGAAGCGCCGGCTCGCAGCGCATTCCCGAGCGCTGCGAGCGCCTCGCTCCGCTGAGCCGAGACCTCATAGGCAACTACCATACGCAACCAGGCCTTCGCGTCCTTGCCGGGGAGATCTCGGAGCTTATGCAGCTCCGCCAACGCCTCGGCGAGGTCTCCGCGCTTTGCGAGGTAGAGCGCGAGGCTACTGCGGAGGGTCACATCGCCCGGCGTTGAACGCAATTGCTCCTGGACGAGTTGGATACCTCTCAGGTAAGCGTCACGCGACCTCTCCTTCTGGTCAGGGGTCCAGCGGTATGCGTCGCCCAGGTTGCCCCAGACCTTGTAGTTGTTGGCGCCTCCCGGCATCTCGAGGGACTTCTCGAAAGCCTCGGCAGACAACTGGTAGAAGCCTTGAGAGAAATGGACCGTGCCGAGGTTCGAGTAGACAGTCGCGTCAGGCCGGATCTGGAGGGCCTTCTGGAACTGGGAAGCGGCCTCTGCGAGGTCGCCTTGCGCGTGATAGGCAGCGCCGAGATTTCGGTACCCAATAAAACCGTCCGGAGCCAACTCGATGCTCCGGCGGGAAGCGGCGATGGCCTCTTCCATCCGGCCCATGTTGTAGTAAAGGGTGCCGAGCGCGTCGAAATTCAGCCTGTGGGGCTGGACCTCCGCCGCCTTTTTGTAGGCCGCTTCGGCCTCTTTGAATCTTCCCTGGGACTCATGGATTCTCCCAGCGGCGTAGTGGGCATCGCCATTGGCCGGCTCGAGGACGAGAGCCCGTTCGATATGGCGCATGGCCTCGTCGGTGCGCCCGTCGGACATGAGCGCCAGCCCCAGGCTGACCCGCGCGGCAGCCAGATAGGGATCGAGTGCGACGGCACGCTCCGCGTTGGACAAGGCCCAGGTCAGCAACATCGGGTCCCGGCTGTCGCTCCGAAACTTGAACCAGTAGGCTCTCGCAAGCGCCGCTTGAGCGGCGGCATGGGTCTGGTCTCGAGCGAGAACCTTCTGGAAGCTGTCGATCGCCTGATCGAGATTCCCCTTGAGGTCGGGACGATCGAGGTAGGTCAACCCCTCTTGGTAAAGGCTATGCGGCGTTGGCTGGACAGCCGGCAAGCGCAGTGAGTACGCCGCGACGATCATGACGAGGATTAGAAGGGCGATCCCGATCGCGGTCCGTAGGCTCCGAATCCTCCGCAGTGGAGGTTCCTGACCCGCTAAGCTTCCCGAAAGTTGGGCGGGCTCAGCGGCGGCAGGGAGTCCGTCCGGCAATGGCTGGCCCGCAGTGCGCTCGAACGAGGAGGATGCCTGGATCTGCCAGGCCGGCATCTCGAGATCCGTCTCCTGGCCGCAGGTTTCAGACTCTTCAAGGGAGACCTGCGCTCCCGCCGGGAAAACCTCTCGTTTCGTGGCGATGCGATCCAGATCCGTTGCCACCTCCGCCGCGCTGCCTGGCCGGTAGGCGGGATCTTTTTCCAGAAGCCGATCGATCAGGTCGGAAAGCTCGCGCGGCACATCGGGACGGATATCCGACGCCGGGCACTGCCGGAAACTGCAGACGCGGGCGAGCGTGGCCTGCGCGGTTTCGGCCCGGAACGGCGCGACGCCCGTGACCATCTCGTACAGGAGAGAGCCGAGGGAGAAGAGATCCGATCGTGCGTCGAGCGGCAGCCCCATGGCCTGCTCGGGCGACATCGCGTAGGAGGTCCCCACGATCGTTCCCGGCCTCGACAAGGTCGTCTCC
>DASPJI010000533.1:0-15201 GCA_035628695.1 Thermoanaerobaculia bacterium
CATATTCTCTCCTTGATGGTCTGCCACCGCAAACCTTTATGGCGATCTCTCGATCGAATCCTGGAACCTAGGCGTTGGGGGGAGTATAACGTTACATCGGCCGGTGAAGCTGAAACGGGAGAACGGCCCCCGCCGGCCGGCGGGGGCCAGCAGGAACCTACTGCCGCGCGATGGTCGAGGTCGGGGCGCCGTTGTTGTTGCTGACGTTGCCCGAGTTGTGGTTGTCCCCGTAGGAGATGATCTGACCGTTCGTAGCGGCGGAGAGGCCCGGGTTGTTGCCGGTGATCGTGGTGTTGCTGATCCGGACGATGGCGGCGGCCGACCCTTCGGAGCGGACGCCATAAATGCCGTTGCCCGAGATGAGGCTGTTGTCGATGCTCACGTCGAGCGCGCCGCCAGCGGTCGAGAGGGCGATGACGCCATTGTTGGTGTTGTTCGACGCGACGCTGTCCCGCATCGCCACCATCGACCCGTTCTCGGCCCGCAGCCCATAGGTGCTCCGCGTCATGCGGACGTCCGTGAGAGCCACCTTGGCCGTCCCGGCCCCGGTGGGCTTGATCAGGATGGCGCCGCCGTTGGCGCCGTTGTTGAAGCCGACGATGGTGGTGTTCTTGACGAGGAGCTGGCTGTTGCCGGAAGGCTCGAAGTCGATCCCCTTCGCGGTGCCGTTCTTGAGGATGCAGTCCTCGACGACCAGAGTGCCGCCGGCCAGGAACCGGATGGCATTGGTGCCCCCATTGAGCAGATCGATGTCCAGCCCGCGCAGGACCACCACGTCATTGGGCCCGGCGTTGACGACAATCACGTTAAAACCGGGAGAGGTCGTGAGACCGGCGAAGAACCCTTCGGCGCTGATGGTGAGCGCCTTGGTGATCGTCACCGCCCCGAACGCGCCGGCGTCCATGACGTTGATCTGGCCCCCCGCGGCGGTCTTCGAGATGGCCCCCGCGAATGTCTTGCAGGGAGCCAGGCGGTTGCATGGATTGACGTCGTCGCCGGTGCCGGACACCCAGGTCCGGCTCGCCTGCGCCTGGGCAACGGAGGCGCCGGCGAGCAGCAGGGCGGACAGAGCGAAGACGGTGAACGCGGATTTCGTGACACGCATATCTCTCTCCTTTGAGCCCGCTGGGGGCCCACGCTTGGATCTCTGGACCAGAGCTGGAAACCAGTTGAACGCTAGGGATCTGACGTGAGAGTGTAGCCGGTTCCCTCGGGGGGGACAAACGAGGGAGCGTATCGCAGGAGAAGAGGGCGGCCCCCGCCGGGCGGCGGGGGCCGGGCCGGGGCTCACTGCCGGTCGATGGTCGAGGTCGGGGCGCCGTTGTTGTTGCCGACGTTGCCCGAGTTGTTGTTGTCGCCGTAGGAGATGATCTGGCCCCCGCCGGCGGTGGCCAGCCCGGGGTTGTTGCCGGTGATGGTGTTGTTGCTGATCCGGACGACGGCCGCGGCACCCTCGGAGCGGATGCCGTTGATGCCGTTGAGCGACACCAGGGTGCTCTCGATGCTCATGTCCACCGGGCTGCCGGTCGAGAAGGCCAGGAAGCCGTTGTTGGTATTGTCCGACGCCACGCTGTCACGGACCGAGACCGTGGAGCGGTTCTCGGCCCGCACGCCATAGAGGTTCCGCGTCATGCGGACGTTGTCGAGGACCACCTTGGCGGACCCGGCGGCGCCGGGCTTGATCAAGATGGCGCCGCCGTTGGTGCCGTGGTTGAAGTTGACGATGGTGGTGTTCCGGACGAAGAGGTGGCTGTGGCCGGACGGCTCGAAGGTGATCCCTTTCTGGACCCCGTTCCGGATGATGCAGTCCTCGACGACGAGGCTGCCTCCCGCCTGGAAGCGGATGCCGTTCAAGCCCTGGCCGCTGCTCTCCAGGGTCAACCCCTTGAGCGTGACGACGTCATTGGGCCCGGCGTTGATGGTGATGCCGTTGATGAAGGAGTGCTGGATTCCCCCAGTGGCTCCGTCGGCCAGGATAGTGACGGCCTTGGTGATGGTCACGGCGCCGAAGCCACCCGGATCGAGGACGTTGATCTCGCCGCTCGGGCCGGTCTTGAGGAGGGCGCCCGCGAACGTCTTGCAGGGGGCCGTACGGCTGCACGGGTTGTTGTCGTTGCCGATGCCCGACACCCAGGTCCGGAGCGCCTGCGCCTCGCTCCTGGAGGCGCCGGCGAAGAGGAGGGCCGACAGGGCGAGCAGGGTCAGGTTCTTGTTCCGCATGGTTCTCTCCTTGACAGTTTGCCGTTGCAAACCCTCTGTCGATCTCTGGATCCGATCGCCCAATCCAGGCGACGGCCAGGGCTCGGACGTTACAGGGGGCTCAGCGAGCGGGGTTTGAAGACCAGGATATCGCGGCTCAGGGTGACCTCCATCGCCGTGAGGCCGGCGAGCCGCCCGCGCCGGCTCTCCCGGGCGCCCCGGTAGGTCAGGGACAGGAGATCCGCGAGCCCGGCCGTGTCGAGGCGGAGCCGGTAGCGGAGAGGACGGTGCTCCTCCAGCTCGAAGGCCGCCGCGAACTCGGCCACCGTCCGCTCCACCCGGTCGCGCAGCCTCCCCTCCCCCAGCACCGCCTCCCGCAGCTCCACCAGGTCGTCCGCTCCGGCCACCGCCACCAGCAGCCGGCCTTCAAGGGAGAGGACACGCCGGAGCTCGGGGGCGTTCATCCGCGCCGTGAGGGACATCGCGAAGTCGAAGGACCCGGTCGCATAGGGGAGGAAGCGGTCGGCGTTGGCCACCACCCAGAGGGGGCCGGGATGGCGGCGGGCCGCCAGGTCCACGGCCGGGACGGAGAGGTCGAGCCCGTGCGCCTCCAGGTCGCGCGCGGCGGCGAGCGATCCCAGGTGATAGCCGTCGCCGCAGCCGACGTCCAGAACGGTGGGGACGGCGGGGCGTCCGGGGAGCGGCAGGGGGGCCAGGATGTCGAGCAGTGCCCGGACCAGCGGCTCCTCGTGCCCGGCGTCGTGGAAGCGGCGCCGGGCGGCCACGGCCTCGGGCGGATCGCCCGGTTGCTTGGAGCGCCGGTCCTGGGGCTGGAGGAGGTTGAGGTAGCCGCTGCGGGCGACGTCAAAGGAGTGCCCCCGCGGGCACCGGAAGGAGCGGTCCACCCTGTCCAGGGCTTCCCCGCAGCCGCGGACCGGGCAGAGCAGGCGGACCCGCGGCGAAGTCATGGGAAGATGATAGCCGCGGGCGGAGGAGACCGACACCATGGCGATCGAGAGCTTGAACCCTGCCACCGGCGAGACGATCCGGACCTACGAGGAGATGACGTTCCAGGAGGTGGACGGCATCCTGGAACGGGCCCACCAAGCCTACCTGGACTGGCGCGAGGCCCCCTTCAGCGAACGGGCGCGCCTGATGAAGGGCGCCGGCCGGGTGCTGCGGGAGCGCAAGGACGAGTACGCCCGGCTGATGGCCGAGGAGATGGGCAAGCCTCTCGCGGCGGGCCGGTCCGAAGCCGACAAATGCGCCTGGGTCTGCGACTTCTACGCGGACCATGCCGAGCGCTTCCTCTCCCCCGAGACGGTGGCGACCGACGCCTCGCGCAGCTTCGTGGCCTTCGAGCCGATCGGCGTGGTCCTCGCGGTGATGCCCTGGAACTTCCCCTTCTGGCAGGTGTTCCGGTTCGCCGCGCCCGGGTTGATGGCGGGCAACGCCGGAGTGCTCAAGCACGCCTCCAACGTCGCCGGCTGCGCGCTGGCCATCGAGGAGGTCTTCCGGCAGGCCGGCTTCCCCGCGGACCTCTTCCGGACCCTGCTCATCGGCAGCCGCCAGGTCGAGCGGGTCATCGAGCACCGGCGGGTGGCCGCCGTCACCCTGACCGGCAGCACGCCGGCGGGCAAGGCGGTGGCCGGCAAGGCGGGGGCCTGCCTCAAGAAGACCGTGCTGGAGCTGGGGGGGAGCGATCCCTACCTGATCCTGGAGGACGCCGACCTCGAGCAGGCGGTCGAGACCTGCGTCGCCAGCCGCACCATCAACAGCGGCCAGAGCTGCATCGCGGCCAAGCGGTTCATCGTGCCGCGCTCCCGGGCGGCCGAGGTGGAGCGCCTGTTCGTCGAGAAGATGCGGGCGAAGAGGCTGGGCGATCCCCTGGAGGAGGGCTCCGACCTCGGCCCCCAGGCGCGGGAGGACCTGCGCGACGGCCTGCACCGGCAGGTCGAGGAGAGCATCCGCCGCGGGGCCCGCCTCCTTCTGGGCGGCGAGATCCCCGCCCGGCCGGGGGCGTGGTATCCGCCGACGGTGCTGACCGACGTCCGCCCGGGCATGCCGGCCTACGACGAGGAGACCTTCGGGCCGGTGGCCGCGATCATCCCGGTGGAGGACGAGGAGGAGGCGATCCGCGTCGCTAACGACACCGTCTTCGGCTTGGGCGCGGCGGTCTTCACCCGAGACATCGCCCGCGGCGAGGAGATCGCCACCTATCGCCTCGAAGCGGGCTGCTGCTTCGTCAACGACCTCGTCCGCTCCGACCCGCGGCTCCCCTTCGGCGGCGTCAAGGAGTCGGGCTATGGCCGCGAGCTCGGCCCCTACGGCATCAAGGAGTTCGTCAACATCAAGACGGTCTACGTGAAGTAGGGGCCGTCACCGCGCCGGCGGCACCACGGCGCCCAGGGCGTCGATGATCGCCGGCACGTCCCGGCTCTCGGTCGCGCGGATGATGGAGACCGCCCGCGCCACCATTCCGGTGGGATTGGCGATCAGCCGTCCAAGGAACGCGGCCTTGCGGTCGATCGACTGGATGGTGAACGGCCGCACGCCGGGCGGCACCAGGGAGACGACGGTGGCGTTGAGCCAGGCCTCGTCGCGGGCGGCGTCCAGGCTAAAGTCGAGGACCTCTACCTCGTCCTTGCCACCGAGCTCGTCCAGGATGTGGATCAGCGGGGAGAAGCGGCCGACGACCTGCTCCACCGGCGGGATGAGGCTCCCCAGGATCAGGTTGATCTTGTCGAAGTCGCCGCGGAACGACTCCAGGGCAGCCCCCTGGAACGCCTCGCCGGCGACGACGCCCAGGTCCAGGTTGACGTGGGCGTTGATGCCCACCAGCAGGTCCTGGAGGATGATGAGCTCCCCCGAGCAGGTGGCGCCGAAGGCGACCTGCCAGCTCTTGGTCGGCTTGCGGCCGGCGCGGAAGGCCTCGTAGGCCATGAAGTAGCGGTTGGCGAAGAGGGCGTCGAACCGGATCATCCGCGGCCCGTTCTCGAAGAACCCCTCCGCGATCCCCCGCTTCACCTGGCGCGTCACCTGGCGATACAGGGCCGGGAAGTACCCCAGCGGGTCGCGCCGGGTCCGGCAGTCGGCGATGATGCCGTCCAGGATCCGCAACACGTCGTCAATGTCGTTGGCGAGCATAAGGGAAGTCTACCCTCAGGCCGCCCGCAGCCGCTCCGCCACCTTTCTCAGATCTTCCAGGAACTGGACCCGCGCCTCCTCGCGCTTCACGGCGTCCGGCATGCGCAGGATGGCCGAGGGGTGGAGGGTGGCGGTGAGGAGGGCGTTCCAGGGGGTCTCGAAGAAGCGGCCGCGGTCGCGGGTGATCCGGAACTCGGGCCCCATGAGCGACTGGGCGGCGGTGGCGCCGAGGCAGACGATCAGCTTCGGCTTGACCAGGGCCAACTCGGTCTCGAGCCACGGCCGGCAGGCCTTGACCTCCCCCAGCGTCGGCTTCTGGTGGATGCGCCGCTTGCCCCGGGGCTCCCACTTGAAGTGCTTGACCGCGTTGGTGACGTAGACCTCGTCCCGCGGGATGCCTGCGGTGACCAGGCCCTCGTCCAGTACCCGGCCGGCCGGTCCGACGAAGGGCTTGCCCGCCAGATCCTCCTGGTCGCCCGGCTGCTCGCCGACGAAGAGGGCGGCGGCATGGCGCGGCCCCTCCCCGAGGACGGCCTGCGTACCTTTCTTATAGAGCTCGCAGGCGGTGCACTCCTGGGCCGCCTCCCAGAGCTTAGGTAGGCTCGGCCGGTCGGGGATGAAGTCGTAGGCGGACGGTCGCACGATGGTCGGCATGATCTCGTCTCCCGTCATGACGGGCCATCAAGAAATATGCCAAACGTCGCGCTTTGGATACCGGAACCGGAGAAGAGCCCCGAAGGGATACCTCCGGGGCTCGTGGGGCTGGGCTTCGGAAACAGTCTAGCCGCGGACCGGGCCGGCCTTGGCCTTGAGCAGGATGTCGACACGGCGGTTCTGCTGGCGTCCGGACTCGCTGTCGTTGGAGGCCACGGGGTAGCCCTCGCCGAAGCCCACCGCGGACAGCCGGTCGTCGTCGACGCCGCGGCCGACCAGATAGTTGCGGACCGAGGTCGCCCGCCGCTCGGAGAGCTCCTGGTTGTGCTCCTCGCTTCCGGTGGCGTCGGTGTGACCCTGGATGACGACGGCGGTCTTGTCATACTCGTCCAGCACCCCGGCCACGTCCTCGAGAGTGGACCGGCCGCTGGAGTCGATCACCGCCGAATTGACGTCGAAGAGGACGTCGGAGTCGAAATGGAGCAGCAGGGTGTCGTCGCCGACCCGCTCGACGGTGGTGCCGGGGATGCGGGCGAGCTTCTCCTGCTGGCGGTCCATGTAGGCGCCCACGCCGCCGCCGACCACGGCGCCGATGGCGGCGCCGGCCAGGATCTCGTCCGCCTCGCGCTTGCCGGCGAGGACGGCGCCGACGGCACCGGCGGCGGCCCCCACGCCCGCTCCCTTTAGGGTGCGGTCGCGCTTGGTCACGTACGGCTCGCGCCGCGGCGCGTCATCGCGGGTGCCCGTAGTGGCGCAGCCCGCCAGAAGGGATAATGCAAGGGCCGGGGCCAGACAGGCCGCGACGGCTCGTTTTCTCTGGATCTCGAACATCTCAGTCTCCTTTCCCGCCCTCTCCCCTCTCCCTCCTCGCAAGCGGCGGTTCAACCCCCTGGCTTCAAGAGGTATGCCAGATCGCATTCCCGCCGCTCTCAGCCCTCAGGCGGGCCACGCTGACGCAGCTCGTTGTCCTCTACAGAGGACATTGCTGAAGCCCTCAAAGGGCGTACTATAGAGGAGTAGCTATGCAGCCCTCGTGGCGTGCCCGGTATGAGGAGAGCAATCATCAAGGAGGATGTATGATCCGCCCCTCGCTCCGCAGGCTATCCGCCCTCGCCCTGATCCTGGTCATGACCGTGCTCTTCGCCGCCCCAGCCGGGGCGGGGCCGGTTCCCCGTGAGGAGCCGCCGGCGAAGGAAGAATCCGGCTGGCTGGACACGGCCCTCACCGTCCTGAGCAAGCTCCTGCCTGAGAAGGCACTGGACCTCACACTGCCGCGACTGCCACTGCTTCCCCTGGACCACACGGGGTCCTGCATCGACCCGTTGGGCAATCCCTGCATCTTCCGTCCCTGGTAGTTGATCGCCTGTCGCGGCTGCCCTCCTCCGTCAGGCCCGCCGGGCCTGACGGATCTTCTGTCCCGATCGTCACGGGGTGTCCCGCTTTCTCGTGGACACCACACTTCTACGTCAGATCCGGTTGTTATTTTTTGGTAGTTGGCAGTTCTGGTTTGTTGGCAGCTCTGGTAGTTGGCAGTTCTCTTTTGCAGGTTTATACGCGGGCGGTTTAGCCATAAAGGCTCTACTTGACTCGCTTCTATTGAGGAGGATGAGATGATGATCCGACCCTTCACCCGTGCTCTTTCCGCCGCCGTTGTGATCCTCGCCCTGGCTCTGCTCGTGGCCTCTCCGGTTCAGGCCGCCCCGAGCAAGGCGCCGAGGTTGTCGGCGAAGTTGGGCTCGAATTTTCTGGATGCGGCACTCAGTTGGTTGAACGGGTTCCTGAATGACTTGGCCCCGGCCGCTTCCGAGCGGACCGAGATGGCCAAGGTAAAGCCGGCTCCTACTGGCGGCGGCAGCGGCACCCCTGGCGGCGCTACGGTGCAGACCGGGTCGTGCATCGACCCACAGGGGAACCCCTGTATCTTCATTCCGGAGCCGTAGAGGTCCGGGGCGCTGACGCCCCTCTGACCTGAGATGGAGTTCAGTCCGGGAGGTAGAGAGAGATGTTGACGAGTCATCCGACTGCCGAGGATTTCAACGGCTTCCTGAGCACGGCCACCGGACAGGGAGCCGCAGCGCGGAATGCTCTAGTCCTACGCCATCTGCTGGCCGACTGCGACACCTGTCGCGAGCAGCTCTCGGCCATGGGGTGGGACGGCAGGCGACTCGATCGTCTTCTCTACCTTCCCGGGGCTGAGCCACTGGAGCGACAGCAGGTCAGCTATGACTACAGTGCGGCGTTCGCCAAGGCAGAGCGCGCCTACGAGGCCCTCCTGGATGAGGTCCGTCCCGCAGAGCAGGCCGTAGAAAAGATGTGGGCGGACTTGGACTCCCGGACGCAAGAGGAGCAGGTGCGGCTCGTCGGCAGCGAGCGACGCTTCCAGCATCCAGAGATGATCAGGCTCCTCGTCGAACGCAGCCACGGCTTGCGGTACTCAGATCCCGCCAAGATGCTACACGTCGCCGATCTGGCCCGCCTCGCCTCGGAGGCCGCGACACCGGCAGTCGCGGGCAACGAGTTGCGCCTGGCTGATCTGAGGACCCATAGCTGGCGCCAGTACGGCAACGCCTTGCGGATCTCAGGCCGCATCACCGAGGCCGAGGAAGCCCTGACAAAGGCCCAGAAGCACTGCAAGGAGGGCACCGGCGATCCGCCGCTCCGCGCCTGGCTTCTGGAGCAGATGGCCTCGCTACGGATCTTCCAACGGCGTTTCGAGGAGGCGATCGAGATCTCAGACCAAGCGGGGCAGATCTACCGTGATTTGGGGGAGACCCACTCCCTGGCCAGCACCATGGTTCAGAAAGCGATCGCGTCGCTCTACTCGGGTGAGCCGGAGAATGCGGTTCGCATCCTGAATCGCGCCATCCCTCTGATCGATAACGAAGAAGACCCCCACCTGCTGCTCGCGGCCTGCCACAACCTGGTCCGGTGCTATATCGACCTGGAGAGGCCGGAGCAGGCGCTCTCGCTCTACTCCGAGGCGAGGGAGATCTATCAAGAATTCCAGGACGCGCTCATCTTCCTGCGCGCCGCTTGGCAAGAAGGACAGCTCCTGCGCGACCTTGGTCATCTTCGCGCCGCCGAAACCGCGCTGGTTCGGGCTCGCAAGGGTTTCATGGAAAGGAGCCTCGCCTACGAGGTGGCGGTGGTCTCCCTCGATTTGGCCGCCGTCTACATCAAGTTGGGGGAAGCGGAGAGTGTCAGGCAGACCGTCGCGGAGACGGTCCCCATCTTCCGCGCCCTTCGTGTCGACCGGGATGCTCTGGCCTCCCTTCTCCAACTTCAGCAGGTCGCAACCCAAGGACAGCAGGCGCTCGAGCTCATCCGCTTCTTGAGTTCCCGGCTGGAGAAGCTGCCCAGCCGGCAAGCAGGCAAATAAGCCGATCCACCGGCGGCGGAGGAGACCGCCGCCGGTGCCCTCACCCTGCACCCGATTCGTTCTTCCGCTAAAATAGTTTATCGGGTGGGGCCGTGACGGTCCGGGCGGAAGAAGATCGTGCTTCGAGATCATCCCAGCGAGCAGGACTTGGAGCTCTTCCTTGGCGGCTGCGCGCCCAAGGGCGGCCACATCGAGGTGGTGAGGCACCTGCTGGCCGGCTGCGGGGAGTGCCGGAGACGATTGGAGACGATCGGCTGGAGCCAGGACCGTCTGGATCGTCTGATCCGGTTTCCCCGGACAAAGGATCTGGAGAAGACGGACAGGCAGCCGGCAGGCGCCTCCTACAACTATGAACGAGCCTTCGCCAGGGCCGAGAAGACGTTGTCGGCCTTTCTGGACCGCGGGCGTCCGGTCGAGCAGCCTCCCCAGGACCTCCTCGCGGAGCTCTTTCCCTTTCCACCCGAGGAACAGACGGAGCCCAGCGACAGGCGCTTCGCCATTCCTCAGCTCGTCCGCTGGCTCATCGAGCGCAGCCATGCCATCCGGTACCGGGATATCGAAGAGATGCTCCATCTCGCCCGTCTGGCTCGCCTGGCCGTCGAAGCCTGTTCCGTCGAAACCGTAGGCAGTCCCCAGAAGCTGGCGGATCTCCGAATCCAGGCTTGGGGTCACTTCGCCAATTCGTTGCGCGTCTGCGGACGACTGGAAGAGGCCGAGCAAGCCTTCGCCGTCGCCGAGGGCCACCTTCCGGAGGGGAGCGGTGATCCCCTGATCCGGGCGTTTCTCCTCGAACGCATGGGATCCCTCCATACCAGCCAGCGGCGCTTCCAGCGGGCGACCGAGCTGCTCGAGGAAGCAGAGCGCCTGTACCAGGAGATGGGGGTTCGCTGGCTCCGCGCCCGCTCACAGATCCTCAGGGGCATCTCCCTTCTCTATTCCGGAGAACCGGAAGAGGCTTCCCGGCTCCTCCGGCAGGCCATCCCCCTGATCGACCCGGACGAGGATCCCTACCTCCTCCTCGCGGCCAGGCACAACCTGGTCCAGTGCCTCATCGACCTGGACCGGCCGCATGAGGCCCTGGCTCTCTACCATGAGATCCGGGAGCTCAACCGGCAGTTCACCGATCCCCTGATCCAGCTCCGCAATACCTGGCAGGAGGGAAAGCTCCTCCGCGAGCTCGGGCACATGGGACCTGCAGAAGAGAAGCTGCAGAAGGCCCGCCGGGGCTTCATGGAGCGAGGGCTGGCGTATGAGGTGGCCGTGGTCTCCCTCGATCTGGCCAACGTCTACGCCAAGATGGGCTGCACCGAAGAGGTCAACCAGCTCATCTCCGAGACGCTCCCCATCTTCCGCGCCCTGCGGATCGGGCGCGACATGCTCGCCGCCCTGATCCAGCTCCGCCAGGTCGCCCGCCAGGAGCGGCAGGCCCTCGACCAGCCCCCCTCCTGAATCCTGGGCGGCCTTCCCCCCTTAGCCTTGCCCCTTGTCCTGCTTCCAGGCGAGCCGACGGTTGACCGCGTTGCGGACCACGCGGCGGCTCTCTTCGAACATCCGGTCCAGGGGATCCTGGGCCGGACCGTTGCCCTCGAAACCATAAAGCCGCGCAAAGAACTCCGGCGGCGTCGTGTCCATCACCTGCAAGACCTCCAGTAGCTCGGTGAAGCTGAGCCCGCTTCGTCCTTCCAGAAGAGCCGACAACTTCCCCTCCTCCCAGCCCACCCGGCTCTCGATCATCTCCACCGGTGCGCCACTTGCAACGACCAAATCGCGGAGCAAGGCGGCCACCCGCCTTTCCTCTTGATGTACGGGCATGGCTGGAGATCCTAGCATCGACAGCCTTCGCTTCGAAGGGAAAGCTTCGTGGCACGCCTGTTGCTTGTTGCCAGGAGCCTCCGGACGTGTCTCCGGTGAGCAGCCTGTATGCCGAGATTGCGTATCCGCGTCCATCCCAAGAGCTGGCCCCAGCTATTCAAGGAGATCATCGCGAGCTGGAACCGGCACGGTGCCGCCGCCCAGAGCGCGGCGCTCGCCTTCTACACCATCTTCTCGCTCGCCCCCGTGCTGGTGGTGGTGATCGCCGTGGCCGGCGCCGTGTTCGGCGCGGAGGCGGTGCGGGGGCAGATCTTCGGCCAGTTCCGCGGCCTCATGGGGGACCAGGCGGCCCTGCTCGTCCAGGAGGTGCTCAAGACCGCCGCCCAACCGGCCGCCAGCCGGATCGCCACCGTGCTCGGCATCGGCACCCTGATCTTCGGCGCCACCGGCGTCTTCGCCCAGCTCCAGGACGCGCTCAACCGGGTATGGGACGTGGAGCCCCAGCCGGGCGCGGTGTTCACCCGGCTGCTGCGCAAACGCCTGCTCTCCTTCGCCATCATCCTGGTGATGGGCTTCCTGCTGATGGTCTCGCTCGTGCTGAGCGCCGCCCTCGCCGGCTTCAGCGCCTACCTGGAGCGGATACTGCCCATCCCCGTCGCGGTCCTGGAGATCGCGAACCTCCTGGTGTCGTTCGGCATCATCACGGTGCTGTTCGCCATGATCTATCGCCTGCTGCCGGACGTGAAGCTCGAATGGCACGACGTCTGGCAAGGCGCGATCGTGACCTCGCTCCTGTTCGTCATCGGCAAGTCGCTGATCAGCTTCTATCTCGGCCGCACCGGTCTCGCCTCCGCCTATGGCGCGGCGGGCTCCCTGGTGCTGGTCCTGCTCTGGGTCTACTACTCCTCTCTCATCTTCTTCTTCGGCGCCATCTTCACGCGCGTCCACTCCCGGCAATACCGGCACCGCCGTGCCGAGCCCGAGGAGGGTGCGGTGCGCGTCCCCCGGGGCGAGGCGAGCGCCGTGGCTCAACAAAACCTATGACCACTGCCATCCATCGCCGACTGTCCGCCGCCCTCCTCGCCCTCCTGCTGCTCGTTCCCGGGCCTGCCGCCGACGCGGAGAAGGTCCGCATCGAGGTGGAGGGGCTGGAGCGCGACCTCGAACGCAACGTCCGCGCCATCCTGAGCCTCGACGAGGCGCGGGGGGACGACGACCTCACCGAGGACCGCATCCGCCGCCTCCACGACCGCGCCCAGGAGGAGATCGAGCTCGCCCTCCAGCCCTTCGGCTATTACCGGCCGACCCTCCAGAGCACCCTCGAGAGAGACGGCGATACTTGGGTGGCACGCTACGTCGTCGACCCCGGGCCGCCCCTCCAGGTGCAGACGCGGGACCTTCGGGTCGAGGGCGAGGGGGCGGACGACCCCGCCATCCAGGAGATCGTCCGCGAGTTCCCGCTCGAGCAGGGAGAAACGCTCTACCACCCCGACTACGAGGAGGGCAAGGCGGCCTTCGACGACTACGCCGCCCGCAACGGCTACCTGGACGCCGCCTTCGACGTCAGCGAGATCCGGGTCGACCTCGCCAACTACACGTCGGACGTCGTCCTCCATTACGACACCGGGCCGCGCTACCGGTTCGGCCCCGTCCTCTTCCACCAGAACTTCCTCGACCCGGACCTGCTGCGCGGCTACGTCACCTTCGAGGAGGGGGAGCCGCTCAACGTCGACGAGGTGCTGGAGATGCAGAACGCGCTCTCCGACAGCCCCTACTTCGAGCGCGTCGAGGTGGTCCCCCGGACCGAGCAGCGCGAGGGACTCACCGTCCCCATCGACGTCAACCTGACCCCCAGCAAGAAGCAGCGCTGGACGACCGGCGTCGGCTACGGCACCGACACCGGACCGCGCGGCACGGTGGGCCTCGAGCTGCGGCGGATCAACCGGCGCGGCCACCGCGGGCGCGCCGAGGCGCGCATCTCGGAGATCGAGCGCAGCTTCCAGTCGAGCTACGAGGTCCCCGGGCCGTACCCCCGCACCGACGTGCTGAGCTACAACGTCGGCTACCGCGAGGAGATCACCGACGACATCGAGAGCGAGAGCATCCTGGTGGGTGCGAGCCTCAGCCAGGCGCGCGGCGACTGGCGCGAGGCCTTCTCGCTCAACCTCCAGCGCGAGGACTTCGTCGTCGGCGAGCTCGACCGCGGCCGGGCGGAGCTGATCCTCCCCCAGGCGAGTTGGAGCCGGGTCGAGGCCGACGACCGCATCTTCACCACCAAGGGGCACCGGCTGCAGTTCGAATTCCGCGGCACCGACGACGCGATCGGCTCGAACGTCTCGCTCGTGCAGGCCGAGGCGGAGGGCAAGCTGATCCGCTCTTTCTCGGACAATTTCCGGTTCATCAGCCGCGCCCAGGTAGGCTGGACCCAGACCGACCAGTTCCGCAGCCTCCCCGCCAGCCTTCGCTTCTTCGGCGGCGGCGACCAGAGCGTCCGCGGCTACGGCTACCAGGAGCTCGGCCGCCGCGTCTGCTTCTCCGTCGAGGGGGAGGAACTGGAGGGGGACGACTGCGACGGCGCCGCCGAGACCTTCAACATCGGCGGCGAGGCCCTGCTCACCGGCAGCGTCGAGGTCGAGTACCAGTTCCTGGAGGAGTGGCGGTTCCTCAAGAAGTGGGGTGTCGCCGCCTTCTATGACACCGGCAACGCCTTCGAATCCTTCTCCGGCGACCTCGAGAGCGGCGCCGGCGTCGGCCTGCGCTGGCTCTCCCCCATCGGACCGATCCGCGCCGACGTCGCCTGGGCGCTCACCGAGGAAGGCACACCCGTGCGCTTCCATCTCACCGTAGGACCCGACCTGTGAAGAATCGACGCCGTCTCCGCAAGATCCTTCTCTGGAGCTCCGTGGGGCTCCTCACCCTCGTCCTCCTGCTCGGCCTGAGCGTCTGGTTCCTGGCCGGCACCCAGGGGGGCACCGAGTTCCTCTTCACCCGTCTCGGCGCGCTGATGCCCGGCTCGCTCGAGGTCGCCGAGCTCAGAGGCCCCCTGCGCGGCCCGCTCGACATCCGCGGCCTCAAGTACGAGCGCGAGGGGTTCTCGATGAACATCGAGCGCGTGCAGCTCGAATGGCGCCTGCGCGAGCTCGCCGACCGCCAGCTCGACATCCAGCGCCTGTACGCCGACGGCGTCCGCATCGTCACCACGCCGTCGGAGGAGCAGAAGGAGCGCTCGGCGCTGCCGGACCTCAACCTGCGCTTCAACATCATCGTCCGCGACGCGCGGGTGCGGGACCTGAGCTTCGCCTCCTCGGCCGCCGAGCCGGGCGAGAAGCCGTTCGTCATCGACAGCATCGACCTCGCGACCACGGCCATGGGCGGCGACGTCCGGGTCGACAGCCTCGCCGTCCGCTCCCCCACCTTCGACGCCGACGTCAACGGCAAGGTGCGGCCGCAGGGGGACTACCCCGTCGACCTCAACGTCCGCTGGGCGCTCCGCCTGCCGGACATGGCGCCGCTCTCCGGCGCCGGCAAGCTCACGGGGACGCTGGAAGACCTCCAGGTGTCGCAGAGCCTGCGCGAGCCGTTCGACGTGCAGGCCGACCTGCGGCTGATCGAACCGCTCTACGAGCTGCGCTTCGCCGGCACGATCAGCGCGCCGCGGTTCAACCCGCGCCTCATCAAGCCCGACCTGCCGGACATCCCGGGGGAGGCCCGGATCACCGCCGAGGGGACGATCACCAACTTCACCGCCAAGGGCAACGTGCGCGGCACGCTGCCGGAGACCGGGCCGGTGTCCGCCGACTTCCAGGCCAGCCGCGCCGGCGAGACCGGCGAGCAGTGGCTGATCCAGCGCGCCGATATCGCCCTGGTCGGCACCCCGACGCGGCTGACCGCCCAGGGGACGGTCACTACTGGTGACACCGGCGAGGAGGTGCGCTTCGACGGCGAGGCGAGCTGGCGCAACCTCGCCTGGCCGCTGCGCGGCGCCCAGCCCATGGTGGTGAGCCGCCAGG
>DASPJI010000534.1:0-4800 GCA_035628695.1 Thermoanaerobaculia bacterium
CACCGGCATGCCATGGATGGCGATAGTGTCGGCGCCGTCCACCAGCGCCCGCCCCCGGGTGCCCGCCGCCTGGAAGCCGGCGAGCACCACGGCGTTGCGCGGATCGCTCACCCGGTGCAGGAGGTGGTGTACCACCCGGCCGCCCGTGGCCATGCCGCTTGCGGCCACGATCACCGCCGGCTCCCGGCGGTTGTTCAGGGCCTTGGACTGCGTCACCGTGCGGCAGCGCTGGAAACGGCCCGGGTCGAGCGGACCGCCCGACTCCTCGACCAGCGCCGCCATCTCCTCGTCGTGCTCGCTCTGGGCCCGGCTGTAGAGCTCCGTGGCGTTGATGGCCATGGGGCTGTCCAGGAAGACCACCCCGGGATCGAGCCGGCCGCGGTCGGTGAGGGCGGCGAGGTGATAGAGCAGCTCCTGCGTCCGTCCCAGGGCGAAGGCGGGGATGACCACCGTGCCGCCGCGCTCGAACGTCTCCTCGATGATGGAGGCCAACGCGTCCGCCGGATCGTCCGCGGGGTGGTGCCGGTCGCCGTAGGTGGACTCGAGGAGCAGAGCCGAGGGGGCCGCGAGCGGGGGCTCGGGGTCCTTGAGGATCGGCACGCCGTAGCGGCCGACATCGCCCGAGAAGCACCAGGTCCGCCGCTCGCCGTCCGCCCCCTTGCCCGTGACCTCGACGCTGGCCGCGCCCAGCAGGTGGCCGGCGCGGCGGAACCGGAAGCGCACGCCGGGGAACAGCTCGTGCTCGTCGTCCATGGCGACGGGGCGCAGGAGCTTGAGCACCCGCTTCGCGTCCTCCACGGTGTAGAGCGGCTCCGGCCGGGGATGGCGGCTGTACCCCTTGCCGCGGGCGTAGCGGACCTCTTCTTCCTGGATCTCGGCGGAATCCTCGAGGAGGAGGGAGATCAAGCCGCGGCTCGGGCGCGTACAGTAGATCGTCCCCATGAAGCCCTGGGCCGCCAGGCGGGGGAGGAGCCCCGTGTGGTCGAGGTGGGCGTGGGTGACGAGGACCGCCTCCAGCTTGCGCGGCTGGAAGGGGAAGGGGCTCCAGTTGCGCTGCTCGAGCTCCTCGCCCCCCTGGTAGAGGCCGCAATCGATGAGAACGCCGCGATCCCCCCAGGTGAGGAGCGTGGAGCTGCCGGTGACGGTGCCGCAGGCGCCGAGGAAGGTGACGGTGGCCATGGCGGAGACGATATCCCAGAGGCACGATTCCTGCTAGAAATGGCAGAATGCTCGCGTCAGCCGGCCCTTCGGGCCGGCTCGAGTCCAACCTCTTCCGAGATACGGAGGTTTTTCCATGGCTGACACGGTCGATCCCAGAGGGCCGTTGGAGGGTGCCGAAACGGCACGTACGTATGGCAATGACACCGCCGACGATTTCGGCGACGCCGCAGCCGACGGCGACAGCGACGGTGAGACCGTGGTGGAGGCCCAGGATCGTTTCCAGGGCTCCCAGAGCCGGTACCAGCGGGTCTCCGAGGATGTCCGCCGCGGCGCCGAGCGGGCCCGCGCGGAGTTCCAGCGCGGTTCCGAGCGGGCGCGGGAGGAGTTCCAGCGCGGCAGCGTGCGGGCGCGCGAGGGCTACCGTCACGTCGCCGAGAGCGCCCGCGTCGGCTACGACCGGGTGCGCACCGACGCCGGCCGGCTCGGCGGCGAGGTCAGCGTCTTCGTGCGTGAGAAGCCGGCCCAGGCCGTGCTGATCGCCGCCGGCGTCGGCTTCCTGCTCGGCATGCTGATGCGGCGGCGCGACGACGACTACGAGGAATAGTGGACCCCGCCACGGGCGCCGCGGTGGCGCGGCGCCCGATGGCCCGTTTTGCCACACGGGAGGACGCGATGAACGATTCCTTTCTCGACGAGATCCTGGACGAGCTGCTGCCGGAGGAGCTGGACTGGGCGGACCTGGTGCGGCGCTATCCGGTCCCGGCGGTGCTGCTGGCCGCGGTGGGCGGCTTCTTCCTCGGACGCAGCCACGGCCCCTCCATCCTGACCGCCGCCTCCAGCTACGCGGCGTCCGAGATGGCCAAGAACGTCAACGAGCTCCTGGGGCAATAGGGCGGCCGCCTCCGACCCGTGCGCACCCTCTTCCATATCTCGGACGTCCACTTCGGGCCTCCCCATCTGCCCCGAGTCTCCCAGGGGGTGCTCGACTTCATCGAGCGCCACCGGCCGGACGTGGTGGTGCTCTCCGGCGACCTCACCCAGCGCGCCCGGCCCGAGCAGTTCCGCCAGGCGCGGGAGTTCGTCGACCGCATTCCGGTGCCCACGGTGGTGGTGCCGGGCAACCACGACGTCCCCATGTACCGGGTATGGGAGCGGGTCTTCTCCCCCTTCGGCGCCTACCGGAAGTATTTCAGCGAGGAGCTCGAGCCCACCTACCGGGACGACGAGATGCTCATCGTCGGGATCAACACGGCGTTCAACTGGACGATCAAGGACGGCCGCATCAAGCTCCGGCGGCTGCTCGAAGTCGCGGAGATCCTCCAGAAGACGCCCGAGACCGTTTTCAAGGTGGTGGTGGCCCACCATCACATGATCCCGCCCCCCAACTTCGGCACCCAGCGGGTCCTCGGCAACGCCTACGAGGCGATCGACCTGTTCTCGAGCGCCGGCGTCGACCTGATCCTCTCGGGCCATCTGCACCAGGCCTACATCGGCAACTCCGAGGAGTTCTATCCGAAGGGAAGGCCGCCGGTGGTCATCCTGCACTCCGGGACGACGACGTCGAACCGCGGCCGGGGAGGCGAGCGGGAGAGGAACACCTGCAACTGGATCCGGGTGGACGGCGACTCCATGGTGGTCTCCCACTTCCGTTGGCACCACAGCCTGGAGCGCTTCGCCGAGCACAGCCGGCACTGGTATCCGCGCCAGGAGCGGACCCCTTATACCCTGGAGGGGCTATCGGTCGAAGGGATCGTGCCGACGCCGCGCGGCGAGGTCGCGGCCGCGGTCCAGCCCGTCCCGCAGCCCGACCTCCAGCCCCGCCAGTAGAGTGCGACCGCGCCGGCCGGAGATCCCGGACCGGCTAAGATATGATGTCCCTTCAACAGGTGGAGGCTTTGCATGGCCGAAGAGTGGGAAATCGTCAAGATCGTGGGTACCGACGCCGAGGCCGCCGTCCTGGTGGGCTTCCTGAACAGCAGCGACATCCCTGCCGAGGCCGAGTCCCTGCACGCCAGTGAGTTCCCGACCGACCTCGGCCGTCTGGGCGAGGTGCGGGTGCGGGTCCCGGCCGAGCGCGCCCAGGAGGCGCTGGCGCTGCTCAACTCCCGCGAGGACGTGGCCACGGGTGAGGACGGGGCGATGGCGGGCGCTCCTCTGGCCGGCACCCCCGAAGGCGAGGAACCGATCCGCTCGTGAGCTCCCTGGCGAGCGGCCAGAGTGTCGGCCGCTACCGCGTCGTCCGCTTCCTGGGATCGGGGGCAATGGGTGAGGTCTACCTCGCCGAGGATCCCCACATCGAAAGGAAGCTGGCCATCAAGACGGTCCGGCTGGCCGGCCGTCCCCAGGAGATCGAGGACCGCAAGAAGCGCCTGCTGCGCGAGGCCCGCGCCGCAGGCCGCCTGCTCCATCCCTATGTGGTGACGCTGTTCGACGCCGG
This sequence comes from Thermoanaerobaculia bacterium, assembly GCA_035628695.1. Classification (GTDB taxonomy): domain Bacteria; phylum Acidobacteriota; class Thermoanaerobaculia; order Multivoradales; family UBA5704; genus DASPJI01. Next base: position 3,599 of record DASPJI010000534.1, read on the forward strand.
CGAGGTGGAGGGTCTCCTCTACCTCGCCTTCGAATTCGTCGAGGGGGACGACCTGGGGAGCCGGCTCGCCGGCGGCTGGCGGCCCAGCCTGGGCGAGGTGCTGCGCATCGTCCGCCAGACCGCCGAGGCCCTGGACTACGCCCATGGCCAGGGGATCGTCCACCGCGACATCAAGCCGAGCAACATCCTGCTCGACCCCGCGGGCCGGGTGAAGGTCGCCGACTTCGGCATCGCCAAGATGGCCGACCAGAGCACCGAGCTCACCGTCGCGGGCGCGGTCATGGGCAGCCCCCAGTACCTGTCGCCCGAGCAGATCCGCGGCGACGACCTCGACGGCCGCAGCGACGTCTTCTCCCTGGGGGTGCTCTTCTACGAGCTGCTCTCGGGGCGCCGGCCTTTCGAGGGCGACACCATCACGACCCTGGTCTATCAGATCCTGCACAAGGAGCCGGTGGCGGTCACCGGCATGCGCCCGCTGCCGCCGCGCCTCGAGGCTCTGTTGCGGCGCATGCTGCAGAAGGACCGCGACCAGCGCGTCGCGTCGGCCTCGCAGGTGGCGGAGGAGATCGCCGTTCTCCAGAGCGAGTTGCCGGCGGAGGCCCTTGCCGCTCCGGCGGCGGACACCGGGCAGATGGACGAGACCCATGTGCTGCCGCGGCGCACCACCGCCCCCCAGGGCCGGGTGGTACCGCCTCCGCCGCCCCCACCCCAATCCCCGCCGACGCTCTCCGCCCCATCTCCCAGGGCGAACCCGGCGCCTCCGCCGCCCCCGGCGGCCGGCACGGCGGTCGCCCAGCCGGCGCGGCCGGGGGGAGCGCGCCGCTGGATCGCCCTCGCCGCCGTGCTGCTCCTGGTGGCGATGGTCGCCGGAGGGGCCGTGGCCTGGAAGGTGATGTTCAGCGGCGAGCCCGGGACGGACGAGCAGGTCGCCGCGGTCCCCACGGCCCGGATGGACGGCCAGCCGGGGCAGGACCCGGCGTCGGCGACGCTTCCGGGGACGCCCACGCCGGCTCCGGTGGCCTCTCCCACCCCGCCGCCCGCCATGCAGCAGGTGGAGCCCTCGCCCTCGCTGGCCTTCCGTCGGGAGCCCCAGGGAGTGCCTCAGGGCACGCCCCAAGGGACGATGGTGGGCCGCGAGCCGCTCCCGCGCCCGCAGCGCGACCGGGTCGACGTTCCCGCGCCGGAGGTCCGGAACCCCGGCC
>DASPJI010000535.1:0-3682 GCA_035628695.1 Thermoanaerobaculia bacterium
GAGGTTATGGGACAGGACCATCGTCCCCTCCCAGCGCACGTCGAGCGCCCCCGGAATGGTGCTGCGGCCGCCGCAGCAAGCGACCAGATAGCGGGCCGCGATCCGCTCGCCGGTGTCGAGGACGGCCTCCACCCGGCCGTCTTCCAGCACCGGGATCTCGCGCACCGCCACGCCCTCGGTGACCTCCGTCCCCGCTGCCCGGGCGGCGTCCAGGATCATGGCGTCGAAGGGGGCGCGCTCGATGTTGAAGGCCGCCGGCTCGGGGTTGAGGAGCGCCTCCTGGAAGCTGAAGAGATAGCCGGTGCTGCCGTCGCCCGCCAGGAACTCCGCACCGTGCTTGGCGACGTGGGTCAGCGACTGGAGGGCGGGCTCCAGCCCCAGGTCCCGGAGCAGGGTCAGGTTGCGCGGCAGGAACGACTCGCCGACATGGAAGCGCGGGTGGGGCGTGCGCTCCACCAGACGGACCGAGAGGCCGGCCCGCACCATGGACAGCGCCGCGGTGGCCCCGGCGGGACCGCCGCCGATCACCAGGGCGTCGTAGCAGGGAACGGGAATGGAAGACACGACAAGACCTCGGAAAAAAAACGGCTAGCGCAGGTATCCGATAGAGAGCTTATCGGCCGGCAGGCGGGGCGTCAAATCGGCCGTGTGACTGTCGGCTCAAATTCGACTTCTTCAATATTCGTCCTCGTTGTCCCCGTTTGGCCCTCCAGCCACACTTAGGCAACATCAGGGCCGATCCAGGGTGACGGGGGCAGGGGGGCCGGTGCGATGCCGGTTGCTTCCGACGGGTCTGGCCCAAGCGGTCGGGAGACCGCTTCTTGGTACTTCTATCTATTTGATGTCTGCTGACTTGTTTTGAGCCAGCGGCTGCTGCCGCTGCGTCCGAGGGAGGGTTATGAAGGCCGAGGAAGCATCCAGGCGAGCGTCCGACCTGTCGCCCGAGAAGCTGGCGCTTCTCGTGATGCGGATGAAGAAGAAGTCGGCGGAGGCGCCGCAGGCGGTGAAGATCCCCCGCCGGGCCTCGGCCGAGCCCCCACCGCTCTCATTCGCCCAGCAGCGCCTCTGGCTCCTCGATCACCTGGAGCCCGGCACCTCCGCCTACAACATGCCGTTTCCGGCGCGCTTCACCGGCGCGCTGGACGTGCGTGTGCTGCGCGCCGCGTTCGACGAGATCGTCCGCCGGCACGAGTCGCTCCGCACCACCTTCGCCCTGCGCGAGACGCCGGAGAAGGGGCGCGAGGCGGCGCCGGTGCAGGTGATCTCTCCCCCCGCCCCCTTCCTCCTCCCCCTGATCGACCTCTCCCTCGTGCCCGAGCCGGCGCGCGGGCAGGAATCCCAGCGGCTGCTGTCCGCCGAGGCGAAGACCCCCTTCGACCTCGCGCGCGGGCCGCTGCTGCGGGCGGCTCTGGTGCGCCTGTCCCCCCGGGACCACCTGCTGCTCGTGGACATGCACCACATCATCTCGGACGGCTGGTCGTGCGGCCTGTTCTTCAAGGAGCTGTCGGACCTCTACGCCGCCTTTGCCGAGAAGCGGTCCTCCCCTCTGCCGGAGCTGCCGATCCAATACTCCGACTTCGCCGTCTGGCAGCGCGACTGGCTGCGGGGCGAGGTGCTGGAGGAGCAGCTCCGCTACTGGCGCGAGCAGCTCGCGGGCAGCCCGCCGATGCTCGACCTGCCGACCGACCGCCTGCGCCCGGCGGTCCAGACCCACAACGGCGGCTCGGTGATCCACCGCTTCCCGGCCGACCTCACCCGGGCCCTGCGCGAGACCTCGCGGCGCGAAGGGGCCTCGCTGTTCATGATCCTCCTCGCCGGCTTCAAGCTCATCCTCTCGCGCCTGGCCGCCCAGGACGAGGTGGTGGTGGGCGCCCCGAGCGCCGGCCGCAAGCGGGTCGAGACCGAAGGGCTCATCGGCTTCTTCCTCAATACGCTGGTCCTGCGCACGCACCTGGCGGGCGACCCCTCCTTCCGGGAGCTGCTGGGCCGGGTCAAGCGGGTGGTCCTGGGCGCCTACCGGTTCCAGGACGTGCCCTTCGAGAAGCTCCTGGAGGAGCTGCAGCCCGAGCGCCACCTCAGCCGCTCGCCGCTCTTCCAGGTGCTGTTCAACATGATCACCGTCCCCGAGGCCCGCCTCGACCTGCCGGGGCTCCACATCGACATGCTGCCGGCGCCCGAGCCGGAGTCGAAGTTCGACTTCACGCTCTACGTCCAGGAGCAGCCGGACGCCCTGCAGATCGACCTGGTCTACAACGCCGACCTGTTCGACCGGGCGCGCATGGAGGAGATGCTGCGCCAGTTCGAGCACGTCATGGCGCAGTCGGCGGCCGACCCCGAGCGGCGGATCGGCGACTACTCCCTGGTCTCGCCGGTGGCGGCGGCCCTGTTGCCCGACCCGGCGGCGACGCTGGGCGGCGAGTGGATGGGGGCGGTCCACCACGCCCTCTCCCGTCACGCCGGCGAGGACGCGGAGGCGCCGGCGGTCACCGACTGGCGCGGCGAGCGCTGGAGCCGCGGCGAGCTCGAGGCCCGCTCCAACCAGCTCGCCTGGTACCTCCAGGCGAGCGGCGTGCGCACCGGCGACGTGGTGGCGGTCTGGGCGCACCGCAGCGCCTCGCTGGTCTGGGCCGTGATGGGCACCCTCAAGGCCGGCGCGGCGTTCATGATCCTCGACCCGGCGTACCCCACGGCGCGCCTGCTCGACTACCTGGAGATCGGCCGCCCCGCCGGCTGGCTGGCGGTGGAGGGGGCGGCGGCGCCGCCCGCCGAGGTGGAGGAGGCTCTGCGGACGGCCGGTTGCCGTTGCCGGCTGGAGCTGCCCCCCCTCTCGGCGGCGATGGAGAAGGGGCTGCTCGCCAACTTCCCGCCGTTCGATCCCGGCGTGCCGGTGACCGCGGACGACGCGGCCGTCATCACCTTCACCTCCGGCTCCACCGGCAAGCCCAAGGGGGTGGTGGGGCGCCACGGCCCGCTCTCCCACTTCTATCCCTGGATGGCGCGGCGCTTCGAGCTGTCGGAGGCGGAGCGCTTCGGCATGCTGTCGGCCCTGTCCCACGACCCGTTGCAGCGCGACCTGTTCACGCCGGTCTGGCTCGGCGCCTCGATCCACGTCCCCGATCCGGAGCAGATCAGCACTCCCGGGTACCTGTCGGACTGGGCGCGGAGCGAGGGGGTCACCATGCTGCATCTGACGCCGGCCATGATGGAGATCCTCCTCGGCTCGGCGGAGGAGAGGGGGGAGGAGCTCCCGAGCCTGCGCCGCGCCCTGGTGGTGGGCGACCTCCTCAAGCGCTCCGACGTCGCCCGCCTGCAGCGGCTCTGCCCGAACCTCATGGCGGTCAACCTCTACGGCTCGACCGAGACGCAGCGCTCGGTCGCCTGCTTCGAGGTGCCGCGGCCGGAGGTCTGGCCCGCCGGTCCCCTGGACAAGCTGGTGCTGCCGCTGGGCCGGGGCATGGAGGACGTCCAGCTCCTCATCCTCAACCGCGCCCAGAAGCTCTGCGGCGTCGGCGAGGTGGGGGAGATCTACATGCGCAGCCGCCATCTCGCCCGCGGCTATCTGGGCGACGAGGCGCTGACCACGTCCAGGTTCCTCCCCAACCCGTTCGCCCCGCTCGCTCCGGAGGCCGACGGGGACCGGGTCTACAAGACGGGCGACCTCGGCCGCTACCTGCCGGACGGC
>DASPJI010000536.1:0-12666 GCA_035628695.1 Thermoanaerobaculia bacterium
CTGTAGGCGCCGTAGCGCAAAACCTTTCCATATCCCTCGTTGAGGTTGGAGAAGGTGCGGTGTCCGTGCACGGCGTCTTCGATCACGTAGACCTGCATCGAGGGGGAGATCACGCCCGCCATGGGGCCGACCGCCGCGTGATGGTGGCAGGGCTCCAGGCGCACCTCGCCGCGTTCGACCAGCGCCGCCGCCTCCGCCGCGTCGCGGGCCCGTCCCTCATAGATCAGCGCGCCGGTCGCGGCGCCGCGCAGCGGGCCCGAGGCCCGCTCCCACTCGATGGGCGGGCCGGCGTGGAGCAGCAGGCCATCCTCCAGGCCCGGGATCACCTCGCGCGCCGGAGCCAGGCCGGTGAGGATCGGCCGCGCGGCCATCATGCGCTCGACGGCGGTCTGGTTGGCGGCGTCGATGTCGATCATGCTCATCGTTTTTTCATCCGGCTCAGGATTCCGGCCAGCTTCTCGTTGCCGCCCGCCGGAGGTTTCCAATCGACCTGGACCGTCTGGGCCCCTTGGGCGGCGAGGCTGTCATGAAATAGCTCCAGCCCGACGTTGATTGCCGTCACTGGGCCGCGCACCGCTTCCAACGGCACCGGAGGGTCCGCGAAGAGCGAAGGTCCGCCGGCGATCTCCTCCAAACGATGGAGCGTGTAGTCGACCATATCGATTAACGAACGGCAGACCCGCGCGCCCGCCCGTTCCAGATCCTCGACCTGTCGCTTTCGATCCTGCGGGTCCAGGTCCGTCCCGATCACCACCACGGCCACATCCAGGTCGCGGCCGGCGCCGTGGGCTACGTCCCGCAGGCGCTGGATCACCGGCGCCAGCTCTCCGGCCGGATCCGCGTGCGCTCCATCCCCGAGGACCACGTCGAGGAGGATCAGCGCCACCTCGGGATCGGCGGCCTCCTGGCGCAGCCGGCGCAGGCGCAGGTCGAAATCGATCATAGGATGCAGCCGGCCGACGGTGAATTCGTCCGCGCCGAGGTCGAGGATCGTGTGCCCTTGGCTGTGGAGGGCGTCCGGGATGGGCTGGGCCGCGCCGGTGACGACATTCGAATAGACCGGTTCGATCACTGCCGACAGCCGCGCCACCAGCTCCAGAGCCAGAGTGCCACCTGAAAACAGGCCGCGCACCCAACGCTGTCCCGCGGCGAAGCTGCACGCCCGTTCGACTGCTCCGGAATCTTTGCCGTCCAGGCACAGGATCGCCTCTTCGATAGCCGCCTCCACGCCGATGGAAAAGTGGACGTTCCAGGCATGGAGCAGGGGCGGCGAGGTGCCGAGAAGGCTCATGACCACCGGCTTGTCCGTCGCGTGCGCGAGAGCGATGAGCCGCCGGGCGACCTCGGGCGCCGGAGGCTTGGACAGAAAAAGGATGACCTCCGTCTCCGGATCGCGGCGCAGCAGGTCGAGCGCCTGGGCCGCCGTGATTCCCCCGACCTCGGCCGCGAGGTCCCGGCCGCCGATGCCGATCGCCTGGGAGACCCCGAAACCCCGAAGGTGGAGGAAGCTGACCGCCGCCTGGAGACCGGTGCCGGAGGCGGCGATGACGCCGATCCTCCCGGGCTTGGTGCGGTTCGCAAAGCCGAGCCCGGTGCCGCCCACGATGGCGGTGCCGCAGTCCGGGCCGAGGACGAGCAGCCCCTTCTCGTGGGCCCTGCGTTTGAGCGCCACCTCGTCGGCCAGTGACACATTGTCGCTGTAGAGAAAAACGTTCAGACCGAGGCTCAACGCGTCGTGCGCCACACTGGCGGCGAACCGCCCGGGCACCGAGACCAGGACCCAGCGCGCCTGGGGGAGACTCCTCAGCGCAGTCTCCAGGCTGCGTGGCCGGTGCTCCTCCGAAACCTCCTGGCGGCGCACCTGGAGCAGGGCGTCGACCCGCGACAGCGCTTCCGCGGCGGCCGGCTCGCTGTCCGCCTTGACCGCGATCAGCAAGTCGTCGGCGACGGTGGATAGCGAGTCCTCCACCAGCAGACCGCTCGCCGTCAGCAGCGCCAGGTTGGCGGGGGTGGCCATGACCACGCCGGCGTCGAGGATACCGGGCAGCGCCGCAAGCGCCGCCTGGAGACGCATCAGGACCACCGAATCGTGATAGGTGCCGGGGCGGACGGCACAGCGCGTGACCGGGCTCACGCGGCCACCTCCTGAGCGATCTCGCCGCCCCAGTGGAGCAGGAGCTCGTCCGTCCGCCAGCGTCCGGTGACCTGGAGCCCCATGGGCAGCCCCTCGGCGTCGCTGCCCGCCGGCACGCCGAGGACGGGCAGCCCGGCCTGCGTCCAGGGGAGGTTCATGACCGGGCTGCCGGTGCTGGCGAGGCCACGCGGGGCGGGACCCTGGGCGGGCGGCGACAGCCAGAGATCGATACCGTGCTCGTCCATGAGGCCTGTCAGCTCGCCGCGCAGCTCTTCCCGGCCGGCCAGTTCCCGCTCCAATTGATCAGAGGGGACCTTCTGGCCGCGTTCGATGAGGTCCACCGTCTGAACCGCGTACAGATCACGAAAGCGCGGGAACCAGTCCTGGTGGACCCGCGCGGCCTCGGCCGCCGTGATGCGGAAATGTCGCGCTTCGATCTCGGCGAAATCCGCCATGGCTGGCACTGACCGCACCTCGTAGCGGCTGGACAGCCGGAGGCAGATCTCGCGGAAGTGGGCCAGGCCCTCCTCGGAGGCGCGGGAGAGGTACGGTCCTTCGGGGATCCCCAGCACCGGCGGGCGCGCTGGCACTCCCTGCGATCCGTAGTCATCCATGAGGCCTACGGCGAGGTTGATCGCGGTCTGGACATCGATGGTGAGAAACCCGACGTGATCGAGCGACGGGGCGAGGGGGATCAGGCCCGCGGTGGGGATCCGGCCGTAGCTGGGCTTGAAACCGACCACACCACAATAGGCCGCGGGCCGGATGATCGATCCGATCGTCTGCGTGCCGAGCGCCGCCGGGCAGAGGCCCGCCGCCACCGCCGCCGCGGAGCCGCTACTCGACCCGCCCGGGGTGTGCTCCGGGTCATGCGGGTTGCGCGTCGGTCCGGGGGCGAAGAAGGCGAATTCGGTGCAGACGGCCTTGCCCAGAATCAGCGCGCCGAGGCCGCGCAGCCGCGAGACCACCTCCGCCTCCGGTCCGGACAGCTCTTCGGGCGGCAAGCGGCTGCCGGCCCGCGTCGGGAGGCCGTTCACATGAAAGACGTCCTTGACGCCGATGGGAACGCCGAACAGGGGCCCGCGGGGCTGAGAGTCTGGAAAGGCCGCGAGCGCCTCGTCCATCTCCCGCTGGAGGCGCCCGAAGCGGCCGTCCTCCGGAACGAAGGCGTGGACGGAGGGCTCGCGCTGCTCGAACCGGTCCCGCAGGCGATCCAGGTCCAGCCCGGCCATTTATCCCTTTTTCTCCGGGCCTCCGTGAGCGGCCATTGCGGCCAGCTTCACGGCGTCGACGATGTGCTGATAGCCGGTGCACCGGCACAGGTTGCCCGAGATCGCGTGCCGGATCTCGTCCTCGCTCGGGTCGGGGTTCTCTTCGAGGAACGGCACCAGGGTCATCAGGAACCCGGGGGTGCAGAAGCCGCACTGCAGCCCGTGCGCCTCCCAGAACGCCTGCTGCAACGGATGCAACTCGTTGCCCCCTGCCTGTCCTCCGGCGGTGAGGCCTTCGACGGTGGCCAGCTCGCGGCCGTCGGCCTGGACCGCCAGCATCAGGCAGGAGCGGACCGGCTCGCCGTCCACCAGGATCGTGCAGGCGCCGCAGACGCCGTGCTCGCAGCCGACATGGGTGCCGGTGAGGCCGAGGTCGTGGCGCAGGAAATCCGACAGCAGCAGCCGCGGCTCGGCCGGCCGTTCGTAGCGCCGGCCGTTGACGGTGACGGAGACGTTGTGGAGTCGGCTCATCGGGTCCCCTCCCGCTGGGCCCGGGCCACGGCGGCGCCGAGCGCCCGGATGGTCAAGACACGCGCCAGGTGGCGCTTGAACGCGGCGCTGGCGTGAATGTCGCCGTCCGGGTCCATCTCCTCGCGCGAGGCGACCTCGGCCGCCGCGGCGATCCGCTCCGGTGTCAACGCCTCGCCAACCAGGAGGGCGGCCGCCTTGGACGCCTCGACCGGGGCGTCGCCGACGCTCAGATAGACCAGCCGCGCCTCGCGGCAGCGGCCCGTCTCGTCGAGCGTCACCAGGGCGGCGAGTCCGGCCTGCGCGTAGTCGCCGTGACGCCGGGCGACCTCCATGAAGGACCAGCCGGTGCGTGGCGGCAGGGGAGGGAGGGCGATCTCGGTCAGCATCTCCTCCGGCTCCAGGACCGTGGTGAAGAGGCCGAGGAAGAAGTCCCGCGCCTCGACCCAGCGATCGCCGCCGGAGCGCTGCAGGCGGAACCGGGCGCGGAGGGCCAGCGCGACCGCCGGCAGCTCGGCCGCCGGGTCCGCATGGGCAATGCTGCCGCCGACCGTGCCGCGGTTGCGGATCTGCGGATGGGCGATGTAGGGGACGGCCTCGCGGAGCAGCGGCGCCCGCTCGGCGATCAGGGGATCGCGCTCCAGGCGGCGCTGCCGGGTCAGGGCGCCGAGGCGCAGCTCCGGGCCGTTCAGGGCGCTGTCCATGTAGATGGCGTCCAGCCCGCGGAGCCGATTGAGGTCGATCAGCAGGGACGGCTGCGCCAGCCTGAAGTTCATGACCGGGATCAGGCTCTGGCCGCCGGCCAGGAGCTTGGCATCTCCGCCGCTCCGTGCCAGGATGTCCAGCGCCTCCTCCAGCGAATCGGGAGCCACGTAGTCGAACGGGGCTGGTTTCATCCGGCTCTCCCTCGAAGGTGAGGGAGGATTCTACCGGAAATGGAGGTGAGCTCGGCCGGGCGCTCCCCGCATGGGCTTTGCATACCTCCGGCCATGGCTCTGGAGAGAGGAGGACCGGCGGATGGATGCGTTTCAAGGGTGGTGGCAGTGGGAGGAGTTCTGGGTGCCGCTGGCCAAGCTGATCGCGGCGTTCTTCCTGACCATGCCCATCGCCTGGGAGCGCGAGCATTCCACCCGTATCATGGGGCTCCGCACCTTCTCCCTGGTGTCGATGGCCAGTTGTGGCTATGTGCTGATCGCGAATCAGGTGGTGGGCTCCGACGCCGACCCGCAGGCGCGGATCATTCAGGGGCTGATGACGGGGATCGGCTTCATCGGCGGCGGCGCCATCCTCAAGCACGGTGCCAACGTCCGCGGCACCGCGACGGCCTCCAGCATCTGGATGACAGGGGCTCTGGGGGCTGCGGTCGGCTACTCCGAGATCGAAGTGGCGGTCCTGCTCAGCGGTCTCAACTATCTGACGCTGCGGGTGTTGACGCCGCTCGGCGAACGGCGTGCCGAGTCCCGGCAGACGCCCTCGGGGGAGGATGATCCGGAAGACAGTTGAAGCTGCCGGCGCGCCATGACCTTCGAGATCTTCGTTGTCCTCGCCATCCTCGCCGGCGCCGTGGCCTGCTTTGCCACCGAGCGCCTGCCGGTGGATCTGGTGGCGCTGCTGGTGCTGTCGGCCCTCCTCGCCAGCGGCATTCTCACCCCCGAGCAGGCCGTTTCCGGCTTCAGCCATACGGCCACCGTGACGGTGGCCGCCATGTTCGTCCTGAGCGCCGGGCTGGCGCGGACCGGTGTGGTCGGCCTCCTCGGCCAGCGGCTGGGAGCCGTGGCGCGTCTCGGCCTCCGTCCGGCGCTCCTCGCCCTCATGGCCCTCATCGGCGTCGTCTCCGCGTTCATCAACAACACGGCGGCGGTGGCCATCTTCCTCCCCATCGTCCTCAGCCTCGCCCGGGACATGGGAACCAGCCCGTCGAAGCTGCTGATCCCGCTCTCCTTCGCCTCGATGTTCGGCGGCGTCTGCACGCTGATCGGAACCTCCACCAACATCCTGGTCAGCTCCATCGCCGAACAGCACGGCGAGGCGCCGTTCGGGATGTTCGAGCTCTCCCGGCTCGGGCTGGTGCTGTTCGCCGCCGGCGGGCTCTACATGATGACGGCCGGCATCCGCATCATTCCCGACCGGCGCGGCGGCGCGGATCTGGCCCAGTCCTATGGCATGGGGGACTATCTGACCGAGATCCTGGTGCTCCCCGAGTCCCCGGCGGTCGGCAAGCCCCTGTCCGAGTCCCCCCTGGCCCGTGACCTGGACCTGGACGTGCTGGAGATCCTTCGCGCCGGCCGGCGGCTGGCCGACCCCGGGCCCCGGACGGTGCTGGCGGCGGGCGACCTGCTCCGGGTGCGCTGCGACGTCCAGAAGATCCGCCTTGCCGAGCAGCAGAAAGGGATCGTACTGAAGTCGGGCCTCAAATGGCGCGACGAGGACTCTGCCCCCTCGGAGGCCGCGCTGCTCGAAGCGGTCATCGCGCCCGGATCGGCGCTGGTGGGGAAGACGCTCAAGGAGGCGGGCTTCCGTCAGATCTATGGCGGGACGGCGCTCGCCATCCGCCATCGCGGGGAGATCATGCGAGAAAGGCTGGGCACCACCCGGCTGCGCCCGGGCGACGTGCTGCTGGTCGAGGTGCGGCGCGACCGTATGGCGGCGCTGCAGCACAATCCCGACTTCGTGGTGGTGTCCGAAGTCAGTCTCGACGAGCCGCGGCGGGGCAAGCTCCTCCCCGCCGTGATCATCGTCGCCGCCGTGGTCGCCACGGCGGCGCTGGGGCTCCTGCCTATCGTGGGGAGCGCCATCCTCGGCTCGGTGTTGCTGGTGCTCACCCGCTGCCTGACGCTGGCCGAGGCCTACCAGGCTATCGAGTGGCGGATCATCTTCCTGCTCGGGGGTATCCTGCCCCTGGGCATCGCCCTGGAGACCAGCGGCGCGGCGCTCCTGCTGTCGTCCCTGCTGGTCGAGACGGTGGGGATCTGGGGACCGGTGGCGCTGGTATCCGTCTTCTATCTCCTCACCTCCCTGCTGACCGAGGCGATGTCGAACAACGCGACGGCGGCGCTGCTCGCGCCCATCGCCATCAGCACCGCCGCGGCGCTCGACGTCGATCCCCGGCCTTTTCTCGTCGCCGTGACCTTCGCCGCGTCGGCGAGCTTCATGACGCCCGTGGGCTATCAGACCAACACATTGATCTATGGCCCGGGGCACTACCGGTTCACCGATTTCCTGCGCGTCGGCACTCCGCTGAACCTGCTCTTCTGGCTGTTGGCAACACTGCTCATCCCGTGGTTCTGGAGCTTCTGAATATCACTGGGGTACGATAGGCCTCCAGATGACTCCAGAAAGCTCTGCCGCGCGTCCGCTGACGGACCGTCTGCGGGAGATGCGCCGCGCTCCGGGAGACCTCTACGAGCTGCGGCAGCCTCCCACGGACCCGCGTCTGTCGAACGCCGACCTCGCTCCCACCTCCGTCACACAAAGGACCTGGACCACCTACCACGTGGCGTCGCTGTGGGTCGGCCTGGCGGTCTGCATCCCCACCTACATCCTGGCGGCGGGCATGGTGGACGGCGGGATGAGCTGGTGGCAGGCGATGCTCACCATCCTGCTCGGCAACCTGATCGTGCTCGTCCCCATGGTGCTCATTGCCCACGCCGGGACGCGCTTCGGCATCCCCTTCCCGGTGCTGGCGCGCGCCTCCTTCGGCACCTCGGGGGCGCACGTGCCGTCGATCCTGCGCGGCCTCGTGGCCTGCGGCTGGTTCGGCATCCAGACCTGGATCGGCGGCCAGGCGATCCACACCATGCTGCGGACCGCCTTCCCGGCCTGGGAGCGGGTACCCGGCGGCGTCTGGATCGCCTTCTTCGCCTTCTGGCTGTGGAACATGTACATCGTGGTGAAGGGGAGCAACTCGATCAAGCGGCTGGAGGCCTGGGCGGCGCCCTTCCTCCTGGTCGCCGGGCTGGCGCTCCTCGCCTGGGCGGCGAGTCGGGCCGGCGGACTGGGGCCGATCCTCGCCCGCCCGAGCCGCTTCCAGACGGCGGGCGAATTCTTCGCCTTCTTCGTCCCCTCCCTCACCGCGATGGTGGGGTTCTGGGCCACGCTCGCCCTGAACATCCCCGATCTGTCGCGCTATGCCCGCGATCAGAAGGCCCAGGCCGCTGGTCAGCTCCTCGGCCTGCCGACCACGATGACCCTGTTCTCGTTCGTCGGCGTCGCCGTCACCTCGGCCTCGGTAATCATCTTCGGCGAGGCGGTCTGGGACCCTGTGGCCCTGCTCTCGCGGCTCGGCAACCCGTTCATGATCGTCGCCTCGCTGTTCGCACTGCTGATTGCCACACTGACCACCAACGTGGCCGCGAACGTGGTCGCCCCGGCCAACGGGCTCGCCAACCTCTGGCCGTCGCGGATCACCTTTGCCATCGGCGGCCTCATCACCGGCGTCCTCGGCATCCTGATCATGCCGTGGCGGCTCCTCTCGGACTACGGAACCTTCATCTTCGGCTGGCTGGTGGGCTACTCGGGCCTTCTCGGACCGATCGCGGGGATCTTCATCGCCGACTATTGGCTGGTCCGCAAGGCGCGCCTCTCCCTCGCCGACCTCTACCGGGCGGACGGCCTCTACGGCCGCTGGAACCCGAAGGCGCTGGCCGCGCTGGGGGCCGGAGTCGCCATCGCTCTGATCGGCCTGGTGGTCCCTGCGCTCCGCGTCCTCTACGACTATGCCTGGTTCGTTGGCTTCGGGGTGGCGTTCGTGCTCTACGCGGCGCTCATGCGCGGGACGCCGGTACTGGACCTGAGCCAGGTGTCGGACGAGCGCTGACACCAAGGCATCAAGGCCTAACGGCACGGTGGTTGCACCCTAGGGAGGGTGGGGGCGGATCGGACCGCCGGCAGATCACCAAGGAGGAACTCATGGCCAACAAGTTCAAACCCATCGACCAGCAGGTCATCGTCATCACCGGTGCCTCCAGCGGCATCGGCCTCGCCACGGCCGTGGCCGCCGCCCAGCAGGGCGCCAAGCTTGTCCTGGCGTCGCGCAGCGGGCAGACAATGGAAGATCTCGTACAGCGGATGACCGCCGAGGGCGTCGAGGCCGTCGCGGTGACGGCCGACGTCGGCGACCGCCGGCAGGTCGAGCAGATCGCCCAGGTCGCCATCGGCCGCTTCGGCGGCTTCGATACCTGGATCAACGACGCCGGCGTCTCCATCTACGGACGTCTCGAGGAGGTCAGCGAGGAGGACAGCCGCCGCCTCTTCGACACCAACTTCTGGGGCGTCGTGAACGGATCGCTCGCCGCGCTGCCGCACCTCAAGCGTGAGGGCGGCGTGCTGATCAACGTCGGCAGCGAGGTCTCGGACGCGGTGGTGCCGCTCCAGGGCATGTACTCGGCCTCGAAGCACGCGGTCAAGGGGTTCAACGATGCCCTCCGGGTCGAGGTCGAGGAGATCGACAAGGCGCCGGTGGCGATCGTTCTCGTCCAGCCGACGGCGGTCGATACCCCCTTCCCGCAGCACGCCAAGAACTACATGGACCAGGAGCCGAAGCTCCCGACGCCGATGATCGAGCCGGAGAAGGTCGCCCAGGCGATCCTCGACGCCGCCGTGAAGCCGGAGCGCTACGTCAGGGTGGGGGCGATGTCCAAGCTCAACACCACGGTGGCGAAGATCGCCCCCGGCCTGGGGGACAAGCTCTCCTCCAAGCAGGCCGACCGGCAGCAGTACAACGAGCCGCCGCGGGACCCCGAAGGCACCCTCTACAAGCCCGGGGAGGAGGGCCGCATCCACGGCGAGGGCCCGTCCAGCCATAAGAAGGAGACGGTGGAGGAGCCTGAGCTGGCTCATCGCTCCTAGGCCGGCCTGTGTCAGCGCCAGGAATGTTTCCTGAACGGGAATTTTCCGGGACTTGTAAAGAATAGGTTAAGAATGGGCCGGCCGGGAAACCTCGGCCGGCCCCTCACGTTTGGAAAGTCATGGAACCTTACGAGAACAACCACAAGCAGCGACGTTTTCTCATCATAGCGATCATGGCGCTGGTGGTGGTCCTGGCCGGCGTGTTCTTCCTGAAGCGCGGGAAGGACGAGGGCGGTGAGCAGTACCGCTCGGAAGCGGCGAGCCGGGGAGACATCACGGCCACCGCGAGCGCCACCGGAACCCTCTCGGCGGTGACCACCGTCCAGGTGGGAAGCCAGGTCTCCGGCATCGTCGCCAAGCTCCACGCCGATTTCAACAGCCAGGTCCAGCAGGGGCAGCTCCTCGCCGAGCTCGACCCGACGTCTTTCCTGCAAGCGGTGGAGCAGCGTCAGGCCGAGGTCACCCGGTCGCAGATCGAGGTGGCCAACGCCCAGCTCACCTACAACCGGCAGCGGCGCCTAGCCGCCTCCGGCCTGGTCGCCCAGGCCGAGGTCGACTCCGCCAGGGCCGCCTACGAGTCGGCCCGCGCCCAGCTCTCCCTGTCGCAGGCCTCGCTGAAGCAGGCGAAGACAAACCTCGGCTATACCAAGATCTACTCGCCTATCGAGGGCCAGGTGGTCGACCGCCAGTACGACATCGGTCAGACGGTCGCCGCCTCCTTCCAGGCGCCGACCCTGTTCACGATTGCCAAGGACCTCACCAAGATGCAGGTGCAGGCCGCGATCGACCAGTCCGACATCGGCCGCATCAAGGTCGGCGATCCCGTGCGCTTCACGGTGGACGCCTACCCGGACCAGCAGTTCCGGGGCGCGATCTCCCAGGTGCGCCTGAACGCCACGGTCAACCAGAACGTCATCACCTACCCGGTAATCGTCGAGGTGGCGAACCCCGATCTGAAGCTGCGCCCGAGCATGACCGCCGACGTCACCATCGAGGTGGATGAGGTCCAGAACGTGCTGCGCGTGCCCAACGCCGCCCTGCGGTTCCGGCCGGAGACGGAGGAGGGGCAGGGGCAGCAGCAGGGACAGGGGCAGCGGCGCGCGGGTGCCGGAAGCGGCAATGCCGGAAGCGGCGGTGCGGGACGGCAGGGCCGGCAGTCCGGGCAGACCGTCTACGTGCTCGAGAAGTCGGAGGACGGCAAGAGCGAGCTGCGGCCGGTCCGGATCACCACCGGCCTCACCGACGGCCGCTACACCGAGGTGAAGTCGGTGTTGTCCGGAGAGCTGAGCCAGGGCGACACGGTGGTCACCGGCCTGGCGACACTCACCAACCCACAGAGCGGGACCGCCGCCGGCGGGCGTATGGGACCGCGCATGGGACGGTTCT
The DNA here is from genome assembly GCA_035628695.1 of Thermoanaerobaculia bacterium. GTDB lineage: Bacteria > Acidobacteriota > Thermoanaerobaculia > Multivoradales > UBA5704 > DASPJI01. Next base: position 11,107 of record DASPJI010000536.1, read on the forward strand.
GATCATGAGCGATCCAGTCATCCAGATCCGAGATCTCAAGAAGGTCTACCGGATGGGCGAGGTCGAGGTCAACGCCCTCGCGGGGATCGACCTGTCGGTCGAGCCCGGCGAGCTCGTGGCGATCATGGGGCCCTCCGGCTCCGGCAAGTCGACGCTGATGAACATCCTCGGCTGCCTCGACCGCCCCAGCTCCGGCACCTATCTCCTCGACGGCGTCGACGTGTCGCGTCTCGACCGCGACCGCCGGGCCGAGATCCGCAACTCGAAGATCGGCTTCGTGTTCCAGAGCTTCAACCTGCTGGCGCGGACGCGGGCGACGGAGAACGTGGAGCTGCCGATGCTCTACAGCGACCTCGGGTTCTCCACCGCGGAGCGCCACCGGCGCGCCCGCCAGGCCCTCGCCCGGGTCGGTCTCGCCGGCCGCGAGGACCACTATCCGTCCCAGCTCTCCGGCGGCCAGCAGCAGCGCGTCGCCATCGCCCGCGCCCTGGTCACCGATCCGCCGCTCATCCTCGCGGACGAGCCCACCGGCAACCTCGACTCGCGCACTTCGGAAGAGATCATGGGCATTTTCCAGGAGCTCAACGACGCCGGCAAGACCGTGGTGCTGATCACTCACGAGACCGACATCGCGGCGCACGCCAAGCGTGTGATCTATCTGCGGGACGGCCTGATCTGGCGCGACGAGAAGATCGTCCAGACGCGGTCGAAACCCGGGGCCGCGGTGACCGAGTCCGAGCTCGCCATCGCCTTCCCCTTCCAACTCGCGCCGTCCTCCGCGGGGACGGCGCCGACGCCGGTGGAAGTGGAGGCGGAGGAGTTGGAGGAGGTGCTGCGATGAAGATCACCGCCCTGCGTCTCTTGAACATCGCGAAGGTCGGGCTGATGGCGATCTCGCGCAACAAGACGCGCTCGCTGCTCACCATGCTGGGAATCATCATCGGCGTGGGCTGCGTCATCACCATGCTCGCCGTGGGCACCGGCGCCTCGCGCGCCATCCAGTCGACGATCAGCTCGCTGGGTACGAACTTCATCATGCTCTTCCCCGGCGCCGAGACGCAGGGAGGCGCGCGGATCGCCGGTGAGTCCCGGATCACGGTCGAGGACGTGAACGCGATCCGGGAGGAGGCCCCGTCGGTGGCCTATGTCTCGCCCTCGGTGCGCGAATCGGCGCAGGTGGTGGCGGGCGACCTCAACTGGGGTACCTCGGTCTACGGCGTGGACGTCGACTGGCCGTTCATCCGCGCCTGGAACGTGGCGGATGGCGACTTCTTCACCGACGTCGACGTCCGGACCTCGGCCCGTGTGGCCGTGCTCGGGGCGACGGTGGCCGACAACCTCTTCCCGGCGGGCGACGCGATCGGCTCCTCGATCCGCATCAAGAACGTCCCCTTCCGGGTGGTCGGCGTGCTCGACCGCAAGGGTGGGAACATGATGGGGCAGGACCAGGACGACCAGATCATCGCTCCGTTCACCACGGTGATGAAGCAGCTCCAGGGCCGCGAGCGGATCGGCCAGGTGCTGATCTCGGCGCGCTCGGAATCCCTGGTGGGGCAGGCG
>DASPJI010000537.1:0-3233 GCA_035628695.1 Thermoanaerobaculia bacterium
CCCATGGCGCAGGGGCAGGCGATGATCAGCACGGCGATGGCCGCGGCAAGGCCCCGCACTGCCGGCGCCTCGCCCGCGGTCACGAACCAGACGACGAAGGTGGCGATGGCGATGGAGAGGACCACCGGTACGAAGACGGCGCTGATCCGGTCGGCCAAGCGCTGGATCGGCGCCCGGGAGCCCTGGGCGTCGCGCATGAGCTGGACGATCCGGGAGAGGACGCTCTCGGCCCCGACGGTCGTCGCCCGGTACCGGAACGCACCGGTGCGGTTGATGGTGCCGCCGATGACCGCCGCGCCCGGACCCTTCTCGACCGGCATGGACTCGCCGGTGAGCATCGACTCGTCCACGGCGCTGGCGCCGGAGAGGACTTGACCGTCGACCGGCACCCGCTCACCCGGCCGGACCACCACCGTATCGCCGCTCATTACCTGCTCCACCGGGATGTCCACCTCGTTGCCGTCCCGCACCACCCGTGCGGTCTTGGGTTGCAGGGCGGCGAGGCCACGCAGGGCCGACGAGGTGCGGCTCTTGGCCCGCGCCTCCAGGGTGTTGCCGGTGAGGATCAGGGCGATGATGATGATCACGGCTTCGTAGTAGACGTCGGGCGGCATGCCGTGGCGCAGGAAGAACCCCGGCGCCACCGTGGCCACGACGGAGTAGATGAAGGCGGCGCCGGTGCCGACGGCGATCAGGGTGTTCATGTCCGCCGAGTGGTGCCGGAAGCCGGACCAGGCGCGGGTATAGAAATGCCGCCCCGCCCAGCCCATGATCCCCACGGTCAGGGCCAGCAGCCCATAGGAGAGGACGGCCGGGTCGAGACGATAGAGCCAGGGGAGGACCCGCTCCAAGGCCGGGCTCATGGACTCCATGGCCCAGCGCATGAACGGGTCCGCTACCGGAGCGTGCCCCGCCAGCCCCTGGGCGCCTGCCACCATGAGCGGCATGGAGAGGAGCATGGCGAGCGCGCCGGCGATGCCGCTGACGATCGCCTTGAGACGGAGCTCCCGGTACTCCTCCTCCTGCGCGCGGTCGCGGTCCTCCTGCTCCTGGAACGCGGTGACCTCCGGCCGCGGCAGCTCGGCGCCGTAGCCGGTCTCGCGGATCGCCTCCACCAGCGACTGCGGGCTGGTGACCGCCGGGTCGTAGGTCACCGCCGCGCTCTTCATCATCAGATTGACGTTGGCGTCCCGCACGCCGGGCTGGCGCTCAAGCGCCTTCTGGACCCCGGCCTGGCAGCCGGCGCAGGTCATCCCCGAGACCGGGATGGTGACCCTGGCGCCGCCGGCCGGGGTGGCGGTCTGTGCCTCCGGGCGGGTCGTGGGCTCTTTCGTTGCCGTAGCCATGGCTCTCTCCTCATCCTTCGACGATGAGCCGGCCGTGGAGCATGCTCATGCCGCAGGTGAAATCGAAGCTCCCGGCCTTCTCCGGGGTCAGCTCGACCACCGTCTTCTGGAAGGCGGGCAGGAATTTGCGGATGCCGAACTCGGGCAGGACGATCTCCTCGGAGCAACTCGAGGTCTCCCGGCGGTCGAACACCAGGCGGACGGGAGACCCCTTGCGCACCCGCACCTCCGAGGGGCTGTAACCCCCCTGGACGGCGATGGTCACCTCCTGGACGCCGCCCGCTATGGTCGCGGCGGTGGCGGCCGGGCGCCGGGCCAGGAAGAACCACCAGTTGACCCAGGCGATGGCCGCGAGGCCGGCTGCGATGACGATCCAATCTATCGGGCTCATGATCGACTCCTCGGTTCCGGGGGCTCGGTTCCCCACTTCACTCATTGAAACCAGTATACCCCCCCACCCTATTCCTGTATGCCCCCTGTCCCTCTCCTTGATGGACGGGCGAGCGGGGCCCGCCTCTTCATCCCGGATCGAAAAGAACGAGCGCTCCGTCGCCGCGGCAGCGGCGGTGGGGATCATTCCTGATGGGGCAGCCGCTGCCCCTGGAGGAATGGTCATCATTCCTGCCGGGGCCATCGTTGCCCCACGAGGAATGGTCATCATTCCTGTCGGGGCGATCGCTGCCCCATCAGGAATGGCGATCATTCCTGTCGGGGCAGTCGCTGCCCCACCAGGAATGGAGGCCGTTTCTGCAGGGGCAATGACTGCCCCATGAGGAATGACCGTCATTTCTCCCGGGGCAACGGTTGCCCCGTGAGGAATGGCCCTCATTTCCCTGGGAACGAATTCAAGGCTGACGACGTACTAGAATGGGGTCTGATTCAAGCCAACCGGCTGCCGAGGGTTTCTCATGTCACTACGCGGTTTCCTGCTCGTCGCTCTTCTCACCGGTCCCCTTTCCTTCTCCGGGAGCGCCTTCGCGCAGAGGAGTGAGGCCCGCGACGGCGCGCGCGAGCTGGCCCTGGGGAGGGAGGCCTATGCACGGGGGAGCTATCCCGAGGCGGTGGGGCATCTGTCCCAGGCGGTCCAGGCGCTGGGTGGGGGAGGGGAGCGGGAGGCGCTGGCCGATGCCTACCTGCGGCTCGGGATGGCGCATCTGATCGGCTTGGGCGCCCCGGCCCAGGCGCTGCCGGCGTTCCTCAGCAGCGCCGAGCTGGCCGGGGAGCCGGCGACCGCCTATCTCTGGGCGGCGCTGGCGGCCGAGAAGCTCGGCCAGAGAGAGGTCTCGGAGCGGCTTGAAGCCAAGGCCCTGGCTGCCGCGGTTCCAGTCCCTGCCCCGGCTCCGGTTCAGACCCCTGCCGCGGCGCCGGCAGCCCCGCGGGAGGAGCCGGCGCGAGCCCCCGAGGTGAAGGAAACGGAAGCGGAGAAGGTCGACGCCTTCCAGTATTTCTTCGGCAAGAAGAAGCAGAAGCCGCCTGCCGAGAAGCCTCCGGGACTCTGAAGCCGGCCGCTACCCTCCGGCGCTCCACGTTTCCAGCAGGCGCTGGAGCTGCTCGGGCTCTACGGGCTTGACCAGATGCAGATCGAAGCCCGCCTCCTCGGCACGCCGGCGGTCGGAATCGCGGCCGTAGCCGGTCAGGGCGACCAGACGGCAGCGCGTCGTGTCCGGATCGCTCCGGAGCTGCTCGGCGACGGCGTAGCCGTCCATCCCGGGGAGGCCGATGTCGCAGAGCACCACTTCCGGATGGAAGCCGCGCGCCGCCTCGATGCCGTCCGGGCCGGTGTGGGCGAGCTCCACCTCGTGCCCGAAGATCCTCAGCAGATCCCCCAGCGTCTCCGCGGCGTCCCGGTTGTCCTCGACCACCAGCACGCGGAGCGGCCTGCCGGCG
>DASPJI010000538.1:0-3808 GCA_035628695.1 Thermoanaerobaculia bacterium
CGGCGATCTCCGGGATGTCCAGCTCCCCCGGAACCTCCAGAGTATAAGTGAAATCCGTCACCCTCTCGCCGGTTCGCCCCGAGTGGGGTGCCGTCCGCCGCAAGATGAGGCGTTCGCGCTCCTGCTCCCAGCGCCAGCCGCCGCCGCAATCGCAGCCCGCGCGCGTCCTGCCGGCGAGCTGGCGCAGCACCTCGGAGCGGGCCGCCCCGCCGGCGGGGTAGGGGGCTCCGGCCTGCCGATGGAGGGCGGCGAAGGCGAAGGGGAGGAGCTCGGCCGGCAGCCGCTCCAGGGCGCCGCGCTCGACGGCGACCCCGCCGCCGTCCCCCCTCAGGGTCTCGGCGCCGAGCAGCGGGGCGAGGCGGCTCTCCAGGACGGCGGCGGCGCCGCGCGCCCGCTCCGCCAGCCGGGCGAGGCAGGGAGCCAGCTCGCCTTCGGCGGCCTCCAGGGCGGGGAGGAGGCCGTGGCGGACGCGGTTGCGCGGCGTCCGCGGGTCGAGGTTGGTCGGATCCTCCACGGGGCTGAGCCCGGCGGCGCTGCCGGCAGACCCGGCAGACCCGGCAGACAACGCGGCGGCCAGCTCGGCGCGGCTCACTTCCAGGAGCGGGCGCACCACCCGGCCGTGCACCGGGCGGATCCCCGCGACCCCGGCGAGGCCGCTGCCGAACAGCAGCCGCAGCAGCACCGTCTCCGCCTGGTCGTCCCGGTGGTGGGCGGTGGCGATCCAGCGGGCTCCGGCCCGGGCGCGCACCTCCTCCAGGAATTCGTAGCGCACCCGCCGGGCCGCCGCCTCGGCGCTCTCGGCCGGCCGGCGCAGCGCGGGGACCTCCCGGCGCTCCATCACGAAGGGGATGCGCAGTCGGTGGGCGAGGCGCGCCGCCGCCGCCGCCCGTCCGGCCGAGCCGGGGTCCATGCCGTGGTCGAGATGGGCAGCGGTCAGCGGCAAGGAGCCGCCGGCGGCCAGCCGGCTCAGCCCCCAGAGCAGGGCGGTGGAGTCCGGGCCGCCGGAAAAGGCCACCACGAGGCCGTCTGCAGGGGCAAGGGGTGCCTCACGCCGGAAGAAGGCGGCGAGGATGGATGGGAGATCCATGAAGGAGAAGGATGGTGGCGGTGAAGGGACTCGAACCCCTGACGCAGCGGATATGAGCCGCTTGCTCTACCAACTGAGCTACACCGCCGGGAAAACACGTGGAGGGTCCGGAGGAGCCCTCGGCCGCGGGCAGGATTATACTCGCCGAAGGGGCCAACGCAATGTGGGCGTCGATTCATTCCGCGCAGAGCCTTCCCAGCGGGGAGATCTCTGCCGGAGGGCGAGGGACGGGGCGCCATCCATCGCCCTCCGAGGGCGCGAGGCCGAAATGGATTCGGCCTCTAGCGCATCACTTCCTGGCAGCTCCGGAACTGGCCGAAGAACTCCTGCATCGAAGTCGAAAGCGCCGAGTCGTTCAGCCGGTAGATGACGTTCTGGCCCTGACGCTGGTCGACGACCAGGTCGGCCTCCTTGAGGACCGAGAGATGACGCGAGATGGTCGGCTGGGACAGATTGAAATTTCCCACGATCTGGCCGACGGTCTTCTGCTCGGTCTCCAGCAGCCGCAGGATCTCCTGGCGGGTGCTGTCCGACAGCGCCTTGAAGACCTTGGTCAGGTGACGCTCATCACGCCTGTAATTGGGGATGATCCGGTCGATGTTCGCCATGGGTTTTCTCCTCGCCAATTTGGAATACGCCGTTGGACCTCACTTCCGATGAACGCATTGTAGAGGAAGCATACTTGAAACAGACTTGATGTTGCGCTCGGTTTGGGGCAAGGCGTTGCCAAATTTTTGAGCGCACCTGTGCAAACTTCTCTATAACCCAAATTTAGCTCGATCTCGGAACGGTGTTCGGGAGAGGGAACCGAGGGCTCCGGGCGGCCCGGAACCCTCGAAAAGGGGTGTCCCACCGGGGGAACACAGGGGGGAGAGGCCCTACCTGCTCACTTCGTGGTCAGCCGCGGGCGCGGCGGAACCGGTCCTCGACGGCGCGCCAGTTGATGGTGTTCCACCAGGCGGCCAGGTAGTCGGGGCGCTTGTTCTGGTACTTGAGGTAGTAGGCGTGCTCCCAGACGTCGACGCCCAGGATGGGGGTCTTGCCCTCCATCAGCGGGCTGTCCTGGTTGGGCCGCGCGATGACGTCGAGCTTGCCGCCGTCCACCACCAGCCAGCCCCAGCCGGAGCCGAACTGGTTGGCGGCGGCGTTGGTGAGCTTCTCCTTGAAGCTGTCGAAGCCACCGAAGGCCTGGTCGAGGGCGGAGGCGAGGTCGCCCGAGGGGTTGCCGCCGCCGCCGGGTCCCATGATCTCCCAGAACAGCGTGTGATTGGCGTGGCCGCCGCCGTGGTTGCGGACGGCGCCCTGGATGCTCTGGGGCACGCTGTTGAAGTCGCGCAGCAGCTCCTCGACCGGCTTGTTCTGGAGGTCCGGCTGGTCCTTGAGCGCGTCGTTGAGCTTGCTCACATAGGTGGCGTGGTGCTTGTCATGGTGGATCTCCATCGTCTTCGCGTCGATGTGGGGCTCGAGCGCGTCGAAGGAATAGGGAAGAGGCGGAAGCTCATGCATCGGTGATTCCCTCCTAGCTGCGGGTTGAAGGATGGGGCGGACCGGGCGGCCACTCTGCGGCCCTCGCCGCCGTCCCGGGCTTTTTATTCTGGCATGAATGATCGCGCCCCGGGGAAGGGGGGCGTCGGGTGCCGCGCTGAAGGTCTGGAGAAGAGGAGAGGGAAGCGAGGAGCCCGGGGGGAGCCCCCGGGCCGGAGCCGGCTCAGCGGAGCTTCTCTTCGACGAACTCGACGTGCTTGCGGACCTTGGGGTCGTACTTCTTCAGCCGCAGCTTCTCGGTGGAGAGCTTCTTGTTCTTGTCGGTCGTGTAGAAGTAGCCGGTGCCGGCGGTCGAGACCAGTTTGATCTTGTCGCGCATTGTCTTCAGTCCCTCTGCAGTCTCCGGGTGCTGCTGATTCCCGGAACCACCGGGAAGGAATTTCAGATGTAAATGGCGGGGCCGACGGGACTCGAACCCGCGACCTCCGGCGTGACAGGCCGGCATTCTAACCGACTGAACTACGACCCCGCAAAGATCTTTCCTACGAGACGGCGCCCCACCTTCTACATCGAGATGGTGGGAGGTGAGGGATTTGAACCCGCGACCCCCTGCGTGTAAGGCAGGTGCTCTAACCGCTGAGCTAACCTCCCTCCAAGCCGCCCGAGGAGGCCAGATACTACGCAAGCCGCCCCGGCGTGTCAACAGGGGGCGTCAAGAAAAATTCTCGACGCCCCCGGATTCGGCTCAACGCCGACCTGGCTCCTTGGCTAGCCTACTAGCAGAGACCTTTGCACGAGGGCCAGGTGTCGAAAAGATCGCAGGGAAAGGCGGTCATTCCAGTCGGCTCGGTAAACCCATAGCTGGTGCCCTCCATATCTTGCTGGGCAGTGCCACCCGCGACCTTCGCCATGGCGCCGAGTTGGAGGACGGTCTCACGGTGGAGGGCGAGCTTCTTGACTGACTTCTTCAAGCTGGTCTCCTTGTCGAGAACGGGTGGAGGGAGGACTCTAGGGGGCGTCAGGCGAGCTGTCAAGCGAGTCGAGAGAGCGGCCCACGGAGGAACCGCTCCCTCGGACCGGTCTCCTGCCGTTCCTAGCAGAAGGTGGTGTAGACGGGGATGTCGCAGGGGAAGGCGGTGATCCCACCCGGCTGCGTGAACGTGATGTCGCGCTCCTTGTAGCGGGTCGCCCAGGTGCCGGCGGCGACCTTCGCCATAGCGTCGAGCCGGACGACGG